>NZ_JBPGXG010000029.1:0-36811 GCF_056755255.1 Monashia sp. HAY1-5C
TCCGTCGTCGGCAGCGTCAGATGTGTATAAGAGACAGCGCCCGGAGCGCCCGGCCGCCTGCACCGACCGGCGCGGCCTGCGTGTCGATGGTGGGGTTCCAGTAGGCCGTCGACTTCCTGAGAGTGGACGCGTCCGGCTTGCGCCACGGCTTGGTCAGCGTCAGGTGCGGACGCTCCCAGGCGATGTCACGCTTGACCACCCGTGCCGGGACGCCCGCGGCGATGACGTTGTTGGGGAGCCGACGCGTCACGATCGAGCGCATGCCGACGACGGTGCCGTCGCCGATGACCGCGCCCCCCAGCACGCACGACTGGAGGCCGAGCCAGACGTGGCTGCCGATGGTGATGTCGCGTGGCGTGTTGACCCGCCTGCCCGTGCGCACGTCGAAGATCGGGTGGCCGTCGTCAGCGCGCACCTGGACGTCGGAGGCGATCATGACGTCGTCGCCGAGCGTGATCGTCGCCCCTTCGGCAGCCGACATCGACACCGTGGTCGTCGTGGAGACGTTGCTGCCGAGGCGGACCGTCGCGCCGTCACCCACGCGGATGGCGCCCATGAGCGCGGGAACACCCTGGCTCGGCCCGATCTCGCACAGGCCGTCGTCGCAGTCGAAGTCGACGACCAGCTTGCCGATGCGGAAGGGGGAGGCGATGCGCAGGGTGTTGTTCGACCCGGTGAACTTGATCTTGACGTTCGCGTCGACGCGACCCTCGAACTCGATCCGGTTGCCCCGGTCGTCCTGCCAGGTCTCGAGCACGGTGATGACAGCCATGGCGGGGAGCATAGTGGCGCGGCCGAGTCGCCCCGCAGGCACGGCACGACTCGCGGCTCAGCCGCCCGCGCGGCCACCGCGCGAGCGGGCCCCGGCTCGCGCCTCCGCCCGGGTGCGTGGCGGGGCAGGGCCGCTCACGGCGCGCTCGATGGCGACCGCGCTCGGACCGTGCGCCCCTGTCCCGTCGCGGTCGTCCACCGCCGGCGAAGGCGTGCCGGCCGGCTGATCGGCGGCACCGACGGTGAGCGCGGCGATGGCCGTCGTGACGGGAACGGCGAGGACGAGGCCGATCGCCGACGCGAGCGTGCGCACGACCTCCTCCGAGAGCGACTCGGTCTGCAGCAGGTCGAGGACCGGCCGCTCGTAGAGGAAGAGCAGCATGAGCACCGGCAGCGCGGCACCCGCATAGGCGAAGACGATGGTGTAGATGGTCGAGGCGATGTGGTCCCGACCGATGCGCATCCCGGAGCGGAACAGCTCGCGACGCCCCATCCCCGGCGCGGCGGCACGCAGCTCCCAGACGGCGGAGGACTGCGTGATCGTCACGTCGTTGAGGACGCCGAGCCCGGCCACGATGATGGCGCACGTCAGCAGCTCCTGCGGGTGCAGGGTCGTGACGAACGAGGACAGCGTCGCGCCCTCGTCGTCGGCGACGCCGCTCAGGCGGGCCAGGTCGACGCCGAGCAGGCCCAGAGCGGCCGTGATGCCGACGCCGAAGAGCGTGCCGGCGAGGGCCGTGCTCGTGCGGACGGACAGCCCGTGCGCCAGGTAGAGGACGACGAACATGATCGCCGAGCTGCCGACGACCGCCACGAGGAGGCCGGACTGCCCCTCGAGCAGAGCCGGGAGCATGAACCGGGCCACGACGAGCCCGCCGACTCCCAGCCCGACCAGGGCCAGGACGCCTCGCCAGCGCGCGACGACCGCGACCACGAGCACGAAGAGGCCGAGCATGAGCGAGAGCGGGGCACCCCGTTGGACCTGCAGGAACGAGAAGCCCTCCGGCTGGCCCTGCGCAGGGGGAGTCCTCAGCAGCTGCACGGTGTCGCCGGCGCGCAGCCCCGACTGGGAAACCGCCGGAGGTACGGCGACGGTCACCGTCGGATGAACGTCCCCGGACGACGCGGTCGGGTGTTCCAGCTGCACCCGGACGGCCCCGCAGGTGGCGCCTGCCTCGGCGACGTCACCCCCCTGCCCGGCCGCCGGCCGGGCGCCGGTGGACGCGTCCTGACCCTCACAGGCGGGCAGCACCTCGAGCACCTCGGCCAGCGGGAAGGTGACCCCCGGCGCGGCGAAGTCGGTCGTGCCGACACGCCCGAGGGCACCGTGGTCGGAGGGCCAGAACCGCACGATGCCGAAGAGCGTCGCGGCCGCGGCGAGGACGACGAAGGTCGTCAGCGCGACACGGGCGAGGACGCCGACGGACACGTCCTGCTGCCGCTCGGGGGTACCTGGAAGGGCGCTGTGGCTGTGACCGCCGGACATGGTCCGGAGTGTCGCACAGCGTGTCCGGATCGATGCCAAGCGTGGCGCGCCGGGCCCGAGGGTGCCCGTTAGGCTGACCGCCGTGGGTGAGCAGAAGGACGCGGCGGACCGCGCGCACGTCGTGTCGAACGAGCTCCTGACGATCCCCAACGCGCTGTCCGTGCTGCGCCTCCTCGGGGTCCCGGTCTTCCTCTGGGCGATCCTCGCCGGACGCGACGGGCTGGCCCTGCTCCTGCTCGCGCTCTCCGGGATCACCGACTACCTCGACGGCAAGATCGCCCGGTCGTTCGACATGGAGTCGCGCCTCGGCCAGTTCCTCGACCCGATCGCCGACCGGCTCTACATCCTCACCACGCTGCTCGGGCTGGCCTGGCGCGATCTCATTCCGTGGTGGGTCGTCATCGTGCTCCTCGGGCGCGAGGCCGTCATGGGCGTCATGCTGCTGTTCCTGCGACTCCGCGGGCAGCTCGGCCTGCCGGTCCACTACGTCGGCAAGGCCGCGACGTTCAACCTCCTGTACGCCTTCCCGCTGCTGCTGCTCGCCAACCGCGACGACTGGCTCGGTGACCTCGCCCGGCCGATCGGCTGGGGTTTCGCGTGGTGGGGCATCACGCTCTACTGGCTGGCTGCGGTGCTCTACGGCATCCACGCGCGGATCGTCCTGCGCGAGCGTGCCCGGGCGGTGAGCACGTGAGCACCGGCGCGCGGCGGCCCGACGCCTCGATGACGCTGATCACCTCGATGCTCGAGCGACCCCTCGACCCGGGGTACCAGCAGGCCGCCGAGCGACGGGCCGCGCAGGGACTGCCGAGGTCGACCTCGTACCGCACGCCTCTCGTCGTCGTGCTGGCCGTGCTCACCGGGTTTCTCTTCGCCGTCGCCGCCCTGTCGCTGAGGCCCAAACCCACCGCGGCGGCACAGCTCAAGGCCCAGCTCGTCAGCCGCATCGAGGACTTCCAGAAGCAGGCCAACGCGCAGGAGACCGCGATCACGACGCTGACGCGGCAGGTGCGTGACTACGAGGCGCTGGCCCTGCAGCAGAGCGGCGGCGGTGACCTCAGCGGCCAGATCGCAGCGCTCGAGGTCCAGGCGGGCACCGTGGCCCTCACCGGGCCCGGGCTGACGCTGACCCTCGACGACGCCGCGTCCACCGAGGCGGGCGGCGATGCCGGGTCGCGCCCGAGCAGCGGCTTCGAGCAGGGCCGGGTGACGTCGGCCGACCTCCAGATCATCGTCAACGGGCTGTGGGGGTCCGGCGCGGAGGCGATCTCGGTCAACGGACACCGGCTCAGCTCGACGGCCGCCATCCGGTTCGCCGGTCAGGCGATCATCGTCGACTTCCGACCGCTCGCCCGTCCCTACGTCGTCACCGCGCTCGGCGACGGCACCGGCATGCAGCAGCTGTTCGAGCAGTCCTTCGCGGGGGTCTACCTGTCGCAGCTGACCCAGGAGTTCAAGATCCGCTCGGTGCTCAAGGTCGCCGACAGCCTCACCGTCCCCGCCGACTCCGCGTCCCACCTCGAGGTCGCCCGGCCCCTGACGCCGTCGGGCTCGGCCACCACCTCGACGCCTGGCGTCACCCCACAGCGCAAGGCCGCGGCCGGCACGCCGCCGGCCGGCCCGGGCGCGGGCACCGACCGACCCGGCGGCATCGCCACCGATCGATCCGCCGTACCGACGACGAGCCTCGGCGGCAACAGTCAGGAGACCCCGTGATCCCCGTAGTCGGACTGCTCGCAGGCCTGGCGATCGGTCTGTTCCTGCACCCGTCGGTGCCGGTGTGGCTCCAGCCGTACCTGCCCATCGCCGTCATCGCGGCACTCGACGCGGTGTTCGGGGCCATCCGGGCCGTCCTCGACGGGATCTTCGACGACAAGGTGTTCGTCGTGTCGTTCCTGTCGAACGTCGTCGTCGCCGCCTTCATCGTCTTCCTCGGCGACCAGCTCGGCGTCGGCGCGCAGCTGTCGACCGGCGTGGTCGTCGTGCTCGGTGTGCGGATCTTCTCCAACGTCGCCTCGATCCGGCGGCACCTGTTCAGGGCCTGACGATGAGCCGTAGCCAACGCCAGCCCGACGGGACGCCCGAGTCGTCCCAGCCGTCCGCGTCGACTCCCGAGTCGGCAGCGGTCCCGGAGCCACCCGAGCCGGCCCGTCAGCCCGTCGAGGGCAGGGCGGCCTGGCACCGCCTCTTCGCGATGTCCCGCCCACGGGCCACGCGAGCCAACCTCCTCGGGGCCCTGCTCGCCGTGCTCCTCGGCGCCGGCATCGCGGCCCAGGTGCAGCTGACCAACGAGCGGGGACTGGACCAGCTGAGCCAGACCGACCTCGTCCGCGTCCTCGACGACATCTCGGTCAAGTCCTCGCGCCTCGACCAGCAGGTCCGCGAGCTGGAGGCGACCCGCGACCGGCTCAAGAGCGGGACCGGCACCGCCGCGGAGGCCCTCGACCAGGCCCAGAAGCGCGTCGACACGCTGGGGATCCTCGCCGGCACCATCGGCGCCACCGGCCAGGGCATCATCCTGACCGTCTCGGACCCCGACAAGCAGGTCACCGGTCCGGTCGTGCTCGACATCATCCAGGAGCTGCGCGACGCGGGTGCCGAGTCGATCGACGTCGGTGGCGTCCGCGTCGTCGCCTCCTCGTTCGTCGGTGACGCCGGCGGCGACCTGCTCGTGGACGGCAAGGCGATCACCCGCCCCATCGAGATCAAGGCCATCGGCGACGCCAAGACGCTCTCGTCCGCGATGACCATCCCGGGCGGGATCGTCGAGACGGTTCGCCAGAAGGGCGCCAACGCGAGCGTCATCGAGTCGGAGTCGATCCAGATCACCTCGGTCCACGAGCCGCGCCCGCTGACGCACGCGAAGCCGGTCGAGTGACCGCCCGGTCGCTGACGCTTCGCCGGCGACGTGGCATCCTCTCCCTTGCCGGTGGAGCGACGACACGTGAGCCTCACCCCCTGACCACCTCAGCGACGAGCTAGGAGCGACATGAGCGACCTCGAGTACCCCGCCGACCTGCGCTACACCAGCGACCACGAGTGGGTCCGGGTGGGCGACGACGGGGTCGTGCGCATCGGCATCACCGCCTTCGCGCAGGACGCCCTCGGGGACGTCGTGTACGTCTCGCTCCCGGCCGTGGGTGACTCCGTCGCGTCCGGGGACTCGTGCGGAGAGGTCGAGTCGACGAAGTCGGTCAGCGACATCTACGCCCCGCTCGACGGTGAGGTCACCGCCGTGAACCCGGCCCTCGACGCCTCGCCCGAGCTCATCAACTCCGACCCGTACGGCGAGGGCTGGATGTTCGAGATGCGCCCGAGCGACGCCGCGGCCGTCGACGGCCTGATGGACGCCTCGGCGTACACCGCCTCGCTGTCCTGACGTCCCACGTGCCCCACCGGAACGACCGGTAGCATCCGCGACACCCGCACGCCCCCTCACGTGCGGCCCGTCCTGCCCGTCACGCCCGACCGGCCTGTACGCACCGACCGGCCCGTACACGCCGGTCGGTGTCCGGCAGGCGCGTCGGCGGGCGCGACGGGAACAGGCGTCAACTAGAGTGGTGACGCCCGCTTCGCCCCCACGACGGAGGAGGACGGCATGTCGAGCGACGACGATCACGGCACGCCTGACCGGGACGACCCGAGCTCCGACTCCCAGAACCAGGAGGACCGCATGTCGAGCGACCACTTCGACTCCGACGACACGAACGTCGAGCCGCGCACCATGCGGTTCCAGGGCGTCCCGGCCCAGGACGCCGAGCACCTGGACCCGCGCGGGCTGACCGCCGAGGACCAGGCCACGATCGAGGCGCTGCGCCCGGGTACGGCCCTGCTCGTCGTCCTGCGCGGCCCCAACACCGGTGCGCGCTTCCTCCTCGACGACCAGGAGGTCGCGGCGGGGCGCCACCCCGACTCCGACATCTTCCTCGACGACGTCACCGTGTCCCGCAAGCACGCCCTGTTCGTCAAGCAGGGTGAGCGCTACGTCGTGCGCGACGCCGGGTCCCTCAACGGGACGTACGTCAACCGCGAGCGCATCGACGAGGCACCGCTGCACACCGGCGACGAGGTGCAGATCGGCAAGTTCCGCCTCGTCTACTACGCCGCCTGACCGACGGGATGCCCACGGGGACGACGGGCGAGGCCGACCCGGCCTCGGGGCCACGCCTGACCATCGGCAAGGTCATCGCCGCGCTCTCCGAGGAGTTCCCCGACGCCACGGCGTCCAAGATCCGCTTCCTCGAGGCCGAGGGCCTCGTGACGCCGCACCGCACGGCGTCCGGCTACCGCACCTACTCGGAGACGGACGTCGAGCGGCTGCGGTACGTCCTCGCGGCCCAGCGCGACCGGTTCTGGCCGCTCAAGGTCATCCGTGAGGCGCTCGACGCGCTCGACCGTGGCCTGACGGACGCCGGCACCGGGGGAGGGCGCCCCCGCCCGCCCGAGCCGGTCACCGACCCCGACGTGCCGGACGCGTCCGTGCTCCTCCCGCGATCGGGGGTCACGCTCACCGGGCCGGAGCTGCGTGAGGCCACCGGCATCGACCGGGCGACGCTGCACGCCCTCGAGTCCTTCGGCCTGCTCGTGCCCGACGCCTCGGGGCACTACGCGCAGGACCAGCTGGCCGTCGCGGCGGCCGCGAACGCGCTGGCCGCGCACGGCCTCGAGCCCCGGCACCTGCGGCCCTTCCGCACCGCGGCCGACCGCGAGATCGGGCTCGTCGACCAGGTGCTGGCCACCCACCGCGACGACGACACGCGCCCCGAGCGGGCGGCCGAGATCGCGGCCTCGTGCATCGCCCTGCACGTCGCGCTCGTCAAGGCGGGCCTCGCCCGCTGAGCCGCCCGGAGCGGCTGGTCGATGGGCCGGTGCACAGTCTCTCTCAGGCGCATCGGCGGGTGGATCGGCTTGTGGGAGCGCGCCCGTGATCCCGCCGCCGACCCGCAGGACCCCCCGACGCGAGGGCACGCGCGGGGTACGGTGGAGGAGTGAGAGAGGTCGATGTCCTGGGCGTCCGGGTCGAGATGCCGACGAACAACCCGATCGTGCTGCTGCGCGAGCGCGACGGAGGCCGCTACCTGCCGATCTGGATCGGTGCTGCCGAGGCTGCGGCGATCACCTACGCCCAGCAGGGCGTCGTCCCGCCGCGCCCCCTGACGCACGACCTGCTTCGTGACGTCCTGGCAGTCCTCGGCCACGAGCTGACCGAGGTGCGCATCGTCGCCCTCAAGGACTCGGTCTTCCACGCGGCGCTCATCGTCGACGGCTCGATCGAGATCAGCTCTCGGGCGAGCGACGCCATCGCCCTCGCCCTGCGCACCGGGTCACCGGTGCTCGTCGACCCTGCGATCCTCGACGAGGCCGCCATCGTCGTCAGCTCCGAGGAGGACGACGAGGTCGAGCGGTTCAAGGAGTTCCTCGACCACGTCTCGGCGGAGGACTTCGACGGGCCCGCCGGCGACGAGCCGGGTGGGGACCCCGACCGGCCGGGGCAGCCGGGCCAGGGGGAGTGACCAACCTTCACGTTGAGGTCGAAGGTGAAAGTGGTCGACGGCAACGGCGACACGCCGACGCCGCAGCCGCCCGGTGATTGACGCCCACCTACCCGAGTCCTACCGTCGGATAACGACGTGTGTGTAGTTATCCCGATGTCGTCTGCGCACGTCGCGCAGGCTCAGCCCGAGGAGGACGGCATGGCCGCCATGGAGAACGCACCCGAACCGGGTCGCACGGTGCCCAGCGGCGCCCAAGGTCTGCTCTTCACCGACGACCTGCCCGTCCTCGCCGAGGACATCGGCTACCGCGGCCCCACGGCCTGCCGAGCGGCCGGGATCACCTACCGGCAGCTCGACTACTGGGCCCGGACCGGCCTCGTCGAGCCCTCGGTCCGCAGCGCGACCGGTTCCGGCACCCAGCGCCTCTACGGGTTCCGCGACATCCTCGTGCTCAAGGTCGTCAAGCGGCTCCTCGACACCGGCGTCTCCCTGCAGCAGATCCGGGTGGCCATCGGCCACCTGCGCGAGCGCGGCGTCGAGGACCTCGCCCAGATCACCCTGATGAGCGACGGCGCGTCGGTCTACGAGTGCACGTCCGCCGACGAGGTCATCGACCTCGTCCAGGGCGGGCAGGGGGTCTTCGGCATCGCCGTCGGACGCGTGTGGCGCGAGGTCGAGGGCGAGCTCGCCCAGCTGCCGAGCGAGCGGCCGGACGACGACGCCCCGGCCGAGCACCCCGGTGACGAGCTGACCGCTCGCCGCCACGCGCGCCGGATGGCCTGAGGGCGCGGCAGGCACCAGGCACCGCAGCACGTCGCGCCGTCCACGAGGGCCCACCCGGCACGTCCGGGACGGGCCCTCGGGCGTCGGCTGCTAGATTTGGTGTGCCGATCACCCTGCGTGGGAGAGTCCTCGAGGTGTCCACCACCTGCGAGGCGCCGAAGGGGCAACATTCCCCGGAACCTCTCAGGCGCCAGGACCACGCGGGCCAGGCACCTCTGGAGCTCTCGGGCGACAGACGGGGAGCGTGTGTCATCCGCTCATCCCCACCAGGAGCCCCGCATGTCGACCGACCAGCTCGCCGCCGCGACCCCGACGCCCACCACCCCCGCCGACGGTTTCGCCGACTTCGTCGGCCGGCACGTCGGTCCGCGCGCGGACGACGTCGCCCGGATGCTCGACGTGGTGGGCCAGCCGAGCCTCGACGCCCTCTGTGACCGGGCCATTCCCGGCGCCATCCGGGAGCAGACCCCGCTGCGCCTCGAGGCGGCCGCCAGCGAGAGCGCCGTCATCGACGAGCTGCGTCGGTTCGCCTCGCGCAACACCGTGCTCACCTCGCTCATCGGCCTCGGCTACTACGGCACCGTCACCCCGCCGGTCGTGCGCCGCAACGTGCTCGAGAACCCGGCCTGGTACACCGCGTACACCCCGTACCAGCCGGAGATCTCCCAGGGCCGGCTGGAGGCCCTGCTCAACTTCCAGACCGTCGTCACCGACCTCACCGGCCTCGACGTCGCCGGCTCGTCACTGCTCGACGAGGCCACCGCGGCGGCCGAGGCGATGTCGCTGATGCACCGGGCCACCCGAGCCAAGGCCGAGGCCGTCGTCCTCGTCGACGAGCTCGTCTTCCCGCAGACCATCGCCGTCATGCGCACCCGTGCGGAGGCCATCGGGCTGCCCCTCGTCGTCACCGACCTGCGCTCGGTCAGCGATACCGAGGCGCTGGCCGCGGCGGCCGGCGGCGCCCCGGTGGCGGGCGTCGTGGTCCAGTACCCCGACGCGTCCGGGCAGCTGCACGACTGGTCGACGCTCGCGGAGGCGGTGCATGCCGCGGGTGGCCTCGTCACCGCGTGCGCGGACCTGCTGGCCCTGACGCTCGTCGCGGCTCCGGGGGAGTGGGGCGCGGACATCGCCGTCGGGAGCGCCCAGCGGTTCGGCGTGCCGATGGGCTTCGGTGGCCCCCACGCCGGCTACATGTCGGTGCACCGGGGTCTCGAGCGCCAACTGCCCGGTCGCCTCGTCGGCGTCTCCATCGACGCCGACGGCCACCAGGCCTACCGCCTGGCGCTGCAGACCCGCGAGCAGCACATCCGACGCGAGAAGGCGACCTCGAACATCTGCACCGCGCAGGTGCTGCTCGCCGTCATGGCGAGCATGTACGCGGTGTGGCACGGTCCGGCGGGCCTCGTCGGCATCGCACGCCGCGTCGGCGGCCTGACCGCGGGCCTGCGCGCGCGCCTCGTGGCCGGCGGCGTCGACGTCGAGACGACCGCCTTCTTCGACACCCTGACGGTCGTCGTGCCCTCCCGCGCCGACGACGTGGTCACCGCCTTCGCCGACCGGGGCATGAACGTGCGCCGCGTCGACACCGACCGTGTCTCGTTGAGCCTCGACGAGACCTCCACGGCCGCAACGGTGTCCGCCGTCCTCGCCGCCCTCGGCCTCGACGCGTCCGACGTCGCCGAGCCGGCATCGCACGGCGAGGCCGGCGACGCCGGCGTGGCGACCGGTGTGCCGAGGCAGCTCGAGCGCACGTCCGAGTTCCTGACCCACCCGGTCTTCCATGCGCACCACTCGGAGACCGCGATGCTGCGCTACCTGCGCCGCCTCGCCGACCGCGACTTCGCGCTGGACCGCGGCATGATCCCGCTCGGTTCCTGCACGATGAAGCTCAACGCGACCACCGAGATGGAGGCCATCACCTGGCCGGAGTTCGCGAACCTGCACCCGTTCGCCCCGGCCGACCAGTCCGAGGGCATCCGCGCCCTCATCGACGAGCTCGCCGCGTGGCTGTGCGAGATCACCGGCTACGACGCCGTGTCGCTGCAGCCGAACGCCGGCTCGCAGGGCGAGTTCGCCGGACTGCTCGCGATCCACGCGTACCACCAGGCACGGGGCGAGGGCCACCGCCGGGTCTGCCTGATCCCGGCGAGCGCCCACGGCACCAACGCCGCGTCGGCGGTCATGGCCGGACTGATGGTCGTCGTCGTCAAGACCGCCGCGGACGGCACCGTCGACATGGACGACCTGCGCGCCAAGATCGAGGCGCACCGCGACGACCTCGCCGCGATCATGGTCACCTACCCCTCGACGCACGGGGTCTACGAGGACACCATCACCGAGCTGTGCGAGCTCGTCCACGACGCGGGCGGCCAGGTGTACGTCGACGGCGCCAACCTCAACGCGCTCGTCGGCCTGGCCCAGCCCGGCCGGTTCGGCGCCGACGTCAGCCACCTCAACCTGCACAAGACGTTCTGCATCCCGCACGGCGGCGGCGGCCCGGGCGTCGGACCGGTCGCCGTGCGCGCCCACCTCGCGCCGCACCTGCCCAACCACCCGCTCGCACCCGAGGCCGGTCCCGCGACCGGGGTGGGCCCGATCTCGGCGGCGCCCTACGGCTCGGCGAGCATCCTGCCGATCTCGTGGGCCTACGTCCGGCTCATGGGGGGTGCCGGCCTGCGGCACGCCACGCAGACCGCTGTCCTCAACGCCAACTACGTCGCCGCACGGCTGCGTGAGCACTACCCGGTCCTCTACTCCGGCACCGACGGCCTCGTCGCGCACGAGTGCATCCTGGACCTGCGGGCGCTCACGGCCCGCACGGGTGTCACGGTCGACGACGTCGCCAAGCGCCTCATCGACTACGGCTTCCACGCGCCGACGATGAGCTTCCCCGTCGCCGGCACGCTCATGGTCGAGCCGACCGAGTCCGAGAACCTCGACGAGCTGGACCGCTTCTGCGACGCGATGGTCGCCATCCGCGAGGAGATCGAGCAGGTCGGTCGCGGCGAGGTGGCGGTGGCCGACAGCGTCCTGCGGCACGCGCCGCACACCTCGATGCGTCTCGCGGGCGACTGGGACCACCCCTACGACCGCGCGACGGCCGCCTTCCCCGTCGGCGTGTCCGCACCGGACAAGTACTGGCCGCCGGTGAGCCGCATCGACGGCGCCTACGGCGACCGGAACCTCGTGTGCTCCTGCCCGCCGCCGGAGGCGTTCGAGGGCTGAAACACCCCGGGGGAATTTCTCGCGTCGAGCCCGCGAGTGTGGTTGTCTCGGCTCGTGGGCGCCGACGTCGAGCAGGCCAGGTACACCCGGGAGCAGCGGCAGCAGTACCGGGAGAAGGTCCGCCGCGACCTCGACGTGTTCGAACGGATGCTCGGCAAGAGCGAGTTCGAGTTCGACCGGCCCATGACCGGGCTCGAGATCGAGCTCAACCTCGTCTCCGAGGACCTCGGGCCCAAGCTCGACAACAAGGTCGTCCTCGAGCAGATCGCCGACGAGAACTTCCAGACCGAGCTCGCCCGCTACAACATCGAGCTCAACGTCCACCCGCGCCCGCTGCCCGGGGACTCGGCGCTCGAGCTCGAGCAGCACCTGCGCGAGTCGCTCAACCAGGCCTCGGCGCGCGCGGCCGACCTCGGCGTCGGCATCGTGGCCATCGGCATCCTGCCGACGATCATGGCCGAGCACTTCGAGGGCGACTGGATCAGCGAGAACATCCGCTACGCGGCTCTCAACAACGCCGTCCTGGACGCGCGCGGCGAGGACGTCTGGCTCGAGCTCGAGGGCCCGACCGGCGAGCGCATCGCCCGCTACTCCGACAGCCTGGCGCCGGAGTCGGCGTGCACCTCGATCCAGCTGCACGTGCAGGTGCAGCCGGAGCGGTTCGCCGACCACTGGAACGCCGCGCAGGTCCTCGCCGGCCCCCAGCTGGCCCTCGGCGCGAACTCGCCGTTCTTCCTCGGGCAGCGGCTCTGGGCGGAGACCCGCATCCCGCTGTTCACGCAGTCCACCGACACCCGTTCGGTCGAGCTGAAGAACCAGGGCGTCCGGCCGCGCGTCTGGTTCGGGGAGCGGTGGATCACCTCGATCTTCGACCTCTTCGAGGAGAACGTCCGCTACTTCCCGGCCCTGCTGCCGGAGATCTCGGACGAGGAGCCCGAGGAGGTGTTCGAGCGCGGTGAGGTGCCCGCGCTAAAGGAGCTGCGCCTGCACAACGGCACCGTGTACCGCTGGAACCGACCCATCTACGACATCGTCGGCGGCCGCCCGCACCTGCGGGTCGAGAACCGGGTGCTGCCGGCCGGGCCGAGCATCGCCGACGTCCTCGCCAACGCGGCCTTCTACTACGGGACCCTGCGCTACCTCGCCGAGGAGGACCGTCCGGTGTGGACCCGGATGAGCTTCTCGGCCGCGGAGGCGAACTTCGAGGAGGGCGCGCGGCTCGGGATCGACGCCCGGACGTACTGGCCCGGCTTCGGTGAGGTGCCGACGACCGAGCTGGTCCTGCGCCGGCTGCTGCCGATGGCCCACGAGGGCCTCGACCGCTGGGGCGTGTCGGCGGCGGTCCGCGACCGGTACCTGACGATCATCGAGCAGCGCTGCCTCAACGGCGTCAACGGCGCCTCGTGGCAGACCGAGTGCGTCGCCCGGCTCGAGGCGCAGGGCCTGACCCGCGACAAGGCGCTGCGCGAGATGCTCGCGCGCTACATCGAGGGGATGAGCGCCAACGCGCCGGTCCACACGTGGGAGCTGCCCTGACGCGTGGGCCTCAGGCGTCCTTGAGCAGCCGCCAGGGCGAGAGGTTGAACGAGCCGATGCAGCGCGTCGACCGATGGTGGGTCAGGACGCTCATCGACCCGGCGTCGAGGACCAGCTGCTGGCCGAAGCGCGGGTCGACACCGAGGTAGACCGCGGTGAGGACGCGCAGGGCGTGGCCGTGCCCGAAGAGCGCGACGTTCCCCTCCTGGAGGTCGGGCCACACCGTGTCGATGACCTGCTGGCCCCGTGCGGCGACCTGCTCGACGGTCTCGCCGGGTGTGACACCGGGCTTCACGCCGTCGACGAACACCTCCCACGGGTGGCCGACCTCGGCGCTGATCTGCTTCGTCGTGATGCCCTCGTAGGCGCCGTAGTCCCACTCGCGCAGGAGCGGCTCGACCTCGAAGTCGCCGAGGCCGGCGAGCTCGGCCGTGCGACGGGCGCGCTGCAGCGGCGAGACGAGGACCCGCCTGAAGGTGCGCGCGCGGAGGATGTCGGCGAGCTCGCAGGCCGCCTGCTCACCCTCGGGCAGGAGCGGCAGGTCCGTGGTGCCGGTGTGCTGGCCGGTGAGCGACCACTCGGTCTCGCCGTGCCGGAACAGGTAGAGGTCGCCGGGAACGGCGCTGTCGCGCTGGGCCATGGGCGCCATCCTCGCACCTGCTCGGGCAGACTCGCCCCATGGACCTGCCGTTCGAGCTGCTCAACGTCTTCGCCGTCGAGGGCGACCCGTTCTCGGGCAACCCCCTGTGCGTCTTCACCGACGCCGGGGGCCTGGGGGAGGCCGCGATGCAGCGGTGGGCCCGCCAGTTCAACCTCAGCGAGACGACGTTCGTCACGGGGCAGGACGGCGCGGGCGAGGCGTCGGTGCGGATCTTCACCCCCGACCACGAGATGCCGTTCGCCGGCCACCCGACGCTCGGTACCGCGGAGGTCGTCGCCGGGCTCGTCAGCGGCCGTCCGCCGAACCGGGTCGACCTGACCATGCCCGCGGGGCGCATCCCGGTCGAGCGGGTCGAGGGCGGCTGGCGCCTCGACGCACCGACCGCCCGGACCCGCCCGGTCGACGCGAGCCCGGCCGACCTGGCCACCGCCCTCGGGCTCGAGCAGGCGGCCGTGGTCGAGGCGTCGTGGGTCGACGCCGGCGTCGAGCAGCTCATCGTGCGCCTGCGCGACGTCGAGGACGTGCGGGCCTGCGTCGCCGACCCGCGGCTCATGGCCCGGCACATGGCGTCCCCGGGTCACCCGCCGCACGTCTACGTGTGGGCCTGGACCGGCCCGGGCAGCATCGAGGCCCGACTCTTCTTCACCCAGGGGTCTGCGGTCGCCGAGGACCCCGCCACCGGCTCCGCCTGCGCCAACCTCGGCGGGTGGCTGGCCGAGCAGGGCCGGCGCGACGCGGTGATCGAGGTGCGCCAGGGCGCCGCGGTCGGGCGTCCGTCCCGGCTCGTCCTCGAGGTGGACGCCGCCGGAGGGGTGCACGTCGGTGGCCGCGTCGAGCGGGTCGGCGCGGGCACGTGCCGCGACGCCACCGCGGCGGGACGGGAGCGCTGAGGTGGGTGTCTACATCGGCTTCCTGCGGGCCGTCAACGTCGGCAAGCGCCAGGTGCGCATGGAGCGACTCCGACAGGTGCTGTCGGAGCACGGCTTCCGCGACGTCGAGACCCACATCCAGACCGGCAACGTCAAGGTCACCTCGCCGATGCGCAGCGCCGCCAAGGTCGAGAAGGAGCTGCACCGACTCATCAGCGACGCGTTCGGGTTCGACGTGCCCGTCGTCGTCCGGACGCCGGCGCAGCTGCGCCGGCTCGCCGAGGAGGCCGAGCAGCTGGACTCGCCCATCGCGCCCGACGCCCGACGCTACGTCACGTTCATGACCGGCGACCTGGATCCCGACGGCGTCGAGGCGCTGCACGCCTGGGACGTACCGACCGAGGCGGCCCGCGTCCTCGGCACCGACATCGTGCTGTTCCTGTCCGACGGCGTGCAGGGCGCCCGGCTGACCCACGCCCGCATCGAGCGGCTCACCGGCGCCGTCGGCACCGCCCGCAGCATCACCGTGGTCCGGGCCCTCGCCGACAGGTGGTGCCCCTGAGGCCCGACCGGCGCGGATGCGCTGATTCGTGGCGCGCGTCAGAGGCGCGACCGGCGGACCAGCTCGAAGCAGACGACCGCCGCGGCCGCCGACACGTTGAGCGACTCGACCCCCGAGGCCATCGGGATCGAGACCCACGTGTCGACGAGCCGTGCGACGTCGGGGGACAGGCCGGCCGTCTCGCTGCCGAGGACGAACGCGACCGGCGTGGGCAGGTGCGCCGCGAAGAGGTCGTCGTCACCGGACGCGTCGAGCCCCACGACGTGGAAGCCGTGGTCCTTGAGGGTGGCCACGGCCTCGGCGGCTGTGGCGGTCTTGAGGATCGGCGCGCGGAACGCGACGCCGGCCGAGGCCTTGACGACCAGCGGGTCGAGCGAGGCGACCCCGCGACGGGGGACGACGACGCCGTCCACCCCGGCGGCGGTCGCGGACCGCAGGATCATGCCGACGTTCGCGGGTGTGGTGATGCCGTCGAGGACGAGAACGGCGCCGAGCGTGGTCGCGGGCTCCCCGAACGCGCCGGCCGGGAGGCCCTGCCCCGCGACGAGCGCGGCGAGCGCCGCGTCGAGGGGACGCATCCGCGGCGCCACGACGTCGGCGAGCACACCCTGGTCCTGGCGCCCGTTGCCGGCCAGCTTCTTGACGCGCTCGGCGCTGGCCCGCTGAACCGGGACGCCGCGACGGCGGGCGGCCTGCTCGATCTCGCGGATGCCGGATCCGCGGACCCCCTCGGCGACGACGACCTTGTCGACGTGCAGGCCGGCGTCGAGGAGCACCTCGTGGACCGGGTTTCGCCCGTAGACGGTGATGAACCGGTCCTTGGGGGACACGGGCTCGGCCTGGCCCGGGTGGCCGGTGCCCGGGCGGGTGGTGCGTGGGTCCTGCGAGGTCACGGCGTCAGGATGTCACAGGCAGGGTGAGGGCCCGGCGCGCTCGGCACGGTGCCGGTGCCCGGCCCGTCCGTGGTGGCCGCAGACGCAGGCATGATGGGCCCGGACCCGAGGCCGGGAATGGGCCGGGGAGGTCCCGCGTTCTGCAAGTTGAATTCTCAACAACCAAGGAGCTGGGAGCCATGCAGTTCGGGATCTTCACCGTCGGCGACGTCACGACCGACCCCACCACGGGGCGGACGCCGACCGAGCACGAGCGGATCAAGGCCACCGTGGCCATCGCGAAGAAGGCCGAGGAGGTCGGGCTCGACGTCTTCGCCACCGGGCAGCACCACAACCCGCCCTTCGTCGCCCCGGGCAACCCGCCCGTGCTGCTGGCCAGCATCGCGGCCCAGACCGAGCGGATCATCCTGTCGACGTCGACGACCCTCATCACGACGACCGACCCCGTGCGCATCGCCGAGGACTACGCGATGCTCCAGCACCTGGCCGAGGGCCGCGTCGACCTCATGATGGGCCGTGGCAACACCGGCCCGGTGTACCCGTGGTTCGGCAAGGACATCCGCGAGGGACTGCAGCTGGCCATCGAGAACTACGCGCTCCTGCACCGGCTGTGGCGCGAGGACGTCGTCGACTGGCAGGGCAGCTACCGCACCCCGCTGCAGGGCTTCACGTCGACGCCGCGCCCGCTCGACGGCGTGCCGCCGTTCGTCTGGCACGGCTCGATCCGCAGCCCGGAGATCGCCGAGCAGGCCGCGTACTACGGTGACGGCTTCTTCTCCAACCACATCTTCTGGCCCGCGAGCCACACCGCCCAGATGGTGCAGCTGTACCGCCGGCGCTTCGAGCACTACGGCCACGGCACCGCCGACCAGGCCATCGTCGGCCTCGGCGGTCAGGTGTTCATGCGCAGGAACAGCCAGGACGCGGTCCGCGAGTTCCGTCCGTACTTCGACAACGCGCCGGTCTACGGCCACGGGCCGTCGCTCGAGGACTTCACCGCCCAGACGCCGCTGACCGTCGGCAGCCCGCAGGAGGTCATCGAGCGCACCCTCGGGTTCCGCGACTACGTCGGCGACTACCAGCGCCAGCTCTGGCTCATGGACCACGCCGGACTGCCGCTCAAGACCGTCCTCGAGCAGCTCGACATCCTCGGCGAGGAGGTCGTGCCCGTCCTGCGCCAGGAGTTCGCCGCCCTGAAGCCGGCCCACGTGCCGGACGCCCCGACCCACGCCGGCCTCGTCGCGGCCGCGGGTGGCGCGCACGACGCCACCGTGTACGCCCCCGCCGACGACGTCACCGGCGCCTCGCCCGACGCGGCGCACGCCCAGCCCACCGAGACCACCGAGCCCACCGAGACCACCGTGGAGGTGACCCGATGACCACCCGTCCCACCGACCTGCGCCGGCCGGTCCACCTCGCCGTCGTCACGGCCGGACTGACCCAGCCGTCCTCGACGCGGCTGCTCGCCGACCGCCTCACCGAGGCCGTCGTACGCGCCCTCGCCCCCCGCGAGGTCGTGGTGGAGGTCGTCGAGGTGCGCGACATCGCCCACGAGCTGACCGACAACGTCCTCACCGGCTTCGCGGCGCCCGAGCTGCAGTCGCGGCTCGACGCCATCGCCGGGGCGGACGCCGTCATCGTCGCCACGCCGGTCTACGCAGCCTCCTACAGCGGGCTGTTCAAGATGCTCGTCGACGTGCTGCCCAAGGACGCCCTGCGGGACACGCCGGTCCTGCTCGGCGCCACCGGGGGCACGGCCCGCCACTCGCTGGCGATCGACCACGCGCTGCGGCCCCTCTTCGCCCACCTCGGCGCCCTCGTCGCCCCGGTCGCCGTCTTCGCGGCGTCCGAGGACTGGGGCAGCGTCGAGGCCGGCCGGCTCGGCGAGCGCATCACGCGCGCGGGTGCCGCCTTCGCCGGGCTCGTGTCGGGCGCGCCGCGACGCGAGCGCATCGACCCCTTCGAGGACGTCACGCCGTTCGCGGCGCTGCTCGACGGGTTGAGCGCCTGAGCGCCTGACCGCCGAAGCGGTGGACGCACGCCGGAGCCGCGGCCCACGACGGGTCGCGGCTCCGGGGCGTCGGCGGGACGGGCCCGGCCCATTCGGCGCAGAGGACGCGGGAACGGGCAGACTCGGGCCGTGACGTCCATGCCGGGGAGCCGACCCGGGCCCGCCCTCGCCCGCCGCCTGACGACGACCGACGCGACCCTCATCGGCGTCGGCTCGATGGTGGGCGCGGGCCTGTTCACCGCGTTCTCGCCTGCCGCCGCATCGGCCGGCTCCTGGCTGCTCGGTGCGCTGCTGCTGGCCGGGCTCGTCGCCTTCTGCAACGCGGCGTCGTCGGCCCAGCTGGCGGCCCAGTACCCCACGTCGGGCGGCACCTACGTCTACGGCCGTGAGCTACTCGGACCGTGGTGGGGCTTCGTCGCCGGCTGGGGCTTCGTCGTCGGCAAGTCGGCCAGCTGCGCGGCGATGGCGCTCGCCTTCGCCGCCTACGTCGTCCCACCCACCTGGGAGCGCCCCGTTGCTGCCGTCACCGTCGCCGCGCTCGTCGGCGTCAACTACCGCGGCATCACCCGCACGGCCGCCCTGACCCGCGCGCTCGTCACGGTCGTCCTCGTCCTGCTCACCGTCGTGCTCGTCTCGGGCGCCGTGCTCAGGTGGGACGCGCCGCCCGTCGACTCAGCACAGGTTGCGTCCGGCTCCGCCGGCCTCGGCGGTGTGCTCCAGGGCGCAGCCCTGCTCTTCTTCGCCTTCGCGGGCTACGCGCGCGTCGCCACGCTCGGCGAGGAGGTGCTCGACCCCTCCCGGACGATCCCGCGCGCCGTCGCCTTCAGCTTCGCCGTCGTCGTGCCGATCTACGCGCTCACCGGCGCGCTGCTGCTGCACGTGCTGGGACCGACCGCCACGGCGGCGTCGCCGGCACCCGTTCGCACCGCGGCTTCGGTCGCGCAGGGGCCGGACGGGTGGCTCGTGTGGGTCACCGCTGCCGCGGCCGCTGTCGCGACGCTCGGCGCGCTGCTCGCCCTCGTCGCCGGGGTCGGCCGGACGGCGCTGGCGATGGCCCGGGAGGGGGACCTGCCCCGCCGGCTGTCGGCCGTCCACCCCCGGTTCGCCGTGCCGCACGTGGCGGAGCTGACCCTCGGTGCCCTCGTCATCGTCCTCGTCCTGCTCACCGACCTGCGCGGCGTCATCGGCTTCTCCTCGTTCGGCGTCCTGACCTACTACGCCGTGGCCAACGCAGCGGCGCTGACCCAGACGTCGGAGCACCGGCGGTATCCGCGGGCCGTGGCGGTCCTCGGCCTCGTGGGCTGCCTCGCCCTCGCCTGGGCGGTCCCGCTGGGCTCCCTGGTCGCCGGTGTCGGGGTGCTCGCGGCGGGCCTGCTCGGCCGGCTCGTCGTGGTCCGCGCGAGGCGGGCCGGACCCTCCTGAGCGTCGTGCACGCCCGGGCGGCGACCGGATGGCACACGCCGGGGACCGCTCCCCATGGACCCCTGACCCCCGGGGCCCTAGCGTGACCGCACCGCTGCTGGAGGAGGTGCGTGCCGTGCTCTACCGCAAGGGGGCCGATCCGGAGGCGCTCGACCGGGTGGCCGTCGAGCTCGC
This sequence comes from Monashia sp. HAY1-5C, assembly GCF_056755255.1. Lineage (NCBI taxonomy): Bacteria > Bacillati > Actinomycetota > Actinomycetes > Micrococcales > Intrasporangiaceae > Intrasporangium > Monashia sp. HAY1-5C. The sequence continues at coordinate 19,889 of NZ_JBPGXG010000029.1, forward strand.
CCGTAGTGCACGAGACGTCGACGGGGTCCGCATCGACGCGTCCCGTGCGGTCTCGATGCTCGGGCAGGCCTGGGGCGGCGACGACGCCGACCGCCTGACCGAGGACTGGCAGCGCGCGGCGACCCAGCTGTCCCTCCTCGGGACGCGGCTCGACGACCTGGCGACCAGGGTGCGCGACAACGCCCGGGGCCAACGCGCCGCGAGCGGTCCAGCCGGAGCGAGCACTGCCGGCGGTGCCGGTGGTGCCGGAGGCCGCACCCCGTGGGTGCCTTGGCCGTTCGGTGGTCTCGGGCCGACACCCGGGCCCCCGCCGACCGGGCCGGGTGGACCCGAGCCACGGCCGCTCGCCGAGGAGACGCGCGGCACCGAGCCGCGTCCTGTCGACCTCGAGCTGGCCCGGCTGGCGCGGGGCGTCTACGACGGGACGGGCACCGAACGGTTCGTCGCGGTGGCCGACGACGACCTGCGCGCGCTCGGCATCGACCCGTCGCGGCTCACCGGACCGGGTGGCTTCCAGGCCCAGGTGTACGCCGACAGCGACGGCGGCTACGTCCTCGCGTTCGCCGGCACCGACCCGACGAGCGTCGGCGACTGGGCCACCAACATCCAGCAGGGCACCGGGCAGCTGAGCACCCAGCACCTGCAGGCCATCCGCCTGGCCCGGGACCTCGACTCCGCCGTCGGACCGGACCACCTCGTCCTGACCGGGCACTCCCTCGGCGGCGGGCTGGCCAGCACGGCCGCGGCGGCCACGGGACAGCCCGCCGTCACCTTCAACGCCGCCGGCGTGCACCCCAACACGCTGCTCGCCGCCGCCGCGCTCGGGGGCGGGCACGTCGGCATCGCCGCCGGCCAGGTGCGCAACTACCACGTGCGCGGTGAGCTGCTCACGACCCTGCAGAACCCGCTCGGCTCCTTCGTCGACCACGTGCCGTTCGGCATCGGCGACAACGTCCTGGCGCCCGACGCGCTCGGCACCCAGATCGCGCTCGACCCGGCCGAGCCGCCGCGCGTGTCCGTGTCCGGCTGGGCGGCCGTGAGCCCGGTCGTCGGTGTCGTCGACGTCGCCGTGGACCTCGGCAGCTGGTCGGTGCACGAGCACCAGGCGCCGTCGGTCATCGAGGCCATGGAGGCGAGCACCTGGTTCGGCAAGCAGTGAGCCCGCCGCCGCACGCGTGGTCAGGTCAGGCCGAGGCGGTCGACGACGAGGTCGGCGATGGCCAACGACGCGGTGGCGGCGGGGGAGGGCGCATTGCGGATGCAGAACACCGGGCCCACGCGGCTGAAGCGGAAGTCCTCCACGAGCGAGCCGTCGGCGTCCATGGCCTGTGCCCGTACGCCGGCCGGGGCCGTGAGGACGTCCGAGGTCCGCAGCTCGGGCACGTACCGACGGACCCGGGCGACGTACGTCCGCCGGCTGAGCGAGCCCGCGAGCTCGTGCAGCCCGGTGCGCACGTTGGCACGCGCGAAGCGTCGGAACCCGGGTGATGCCGCGAGCCGGCGCAGCTGGTCGAGGTCGACGTCGCCACGACGATAGCCCTCGCGGGCGGTGGCCAGGACGGCGTTGGGTCCGAGGAGCACCTCGCCGTCGGTGCGCCGGGTGAGGTGCACGCCGAGGAACGGGTACCGCGGGTCGGGGACCGGGTAGACGAGGCCCTTGACGAGGTGGCGCGCCTGCGGACGGAGGCGCAGGTACTCGCCACGGAAGGGCACGATGCGCGGGTCGGGGCCGTCACCCCCGAGCACCGCGAGCCGGTCGGCGCCCAGACCGGCCGCGAGGACCACGACGTCGGCGGTGACCACCCGGCCGTCGGACGCGGTCAGCCGGACCGGTTCCGAGCCCCCTCGGCGCACGTCGACGACGTCGAAGTCGGTGACGAGCGTGGCACCCGCGCGCGACGCGTCCTCGAGGAACGACCGCGCGACCGCGCCGAAGTCGGTGACGGCGGTCGTCGGGGACAGCAGGGCGGCGCGTCCGGCGACGTGCGGCTCGACGGCTCGCAAGCCGTCGGGCCCCAGACGCTCGAGGCCGGGGACGCCGTTGGCGCGGGCCCGTCGCTCGAGCTCCCGCAGCCGCAGCTCCTCCTCGGCGTCGAGCGCCACGACGACCTTGCCCAGCTCGTCGTAGGGCAGGCCGCGCTCGCGGCAGTACGCGGAGAGCCTGCGCACGCCCTGACGCGAGAGGCGTGCCTTGTCCGAGCCCGGCGCGTAGTAGACGCCGGCATGGACCACCCCGCTGTTGTGGCCGGTCTGGTGCCGGCCGGGCGTGGCCTCCTTCTCGACGACCGTGACCACGGGACGCGGGTCGAGCGAGACGAGCCGGCGCGCCACCGCGGCACCGACGATGCCGGCGCCGACGACCGCGACGTGCGTCCGGCTCACACTCCGGTCACCCGCTCTGCTCGACGGCCTCGACGTCGGCCCGCGTGGCCGGGACGACGTGCGCCGCGTACGGCTCGCGGTGCCGAGCGACCCAGGCGCGGATGTACGGGCACAGGGCGACCACGACGCGTCCTGACTCGATCGTCGCGTCGAGGGCCGTCCGCGCCAGCCGGCTCGCCAGGCCGTGGCCCTCCAGCTCGGGGCGCACCTCGGTGTGGAAGAAGACGACGCGGTCGGGACGCCCGTCGTGGCCCGGCACGACCTCGTACTGGGCGATGCCGACGACGCGCTCACCGTCGCGCACCTCCCAGCGTCCGGCGGCGGTCGCGTCGACGACGGTGAAACGGTCGGCATCGACGTCCGGCGGTGCCGGTGCCGGGTCGGTGGCTGCGACGGGGCGGCCGTCCTCCGGGGGGCTGGCAGGCTCGGTCATGGGCCCAGCATGGCAGGGTGGCGTCATGGCGAAGTACTTCGACGTCCACCCGGTGGACCCCCAGCCTCGAGCCATCCGCCAGGCCGTCCAGGTGCTGCGCGACGGCGGCCTGGTCGCCTACCCGACCGACTCCTGCTTCGCCCTGGGCTGCACCCTCGACAACCCCGAGGGCAAGGAGCGCATCCTGCGGATCCGGCAGCTCGACGACAAGCACCACTTCACGCTCGTCTGCGCGGACTTCGCGCAGCTCGGCCAGCTCGTCCACCTCGACAACGCCGTGTTCCGCGCCGTCAAGGCCGCGACGCCCGGGCCCTACACCTTCATCCTGCCGGCGACCCGCGAGGTGCCGCGCCGCCTCCTGCACGCGAAGAAGAAGACCGTGGGCGTCCGCATCCCCGAGCATCCCGTCGTGCGCGAGCTGCTCCGCGAGCTGGGCGAGCCGGTCCTGTCGAGCACCCTGCTCATGCCCGGCGACGACGAGCCGATGACGGACGGCTGGCAGATCAAGGACCGCCTCGACCACGTGGTCGACGCCGTCATCGACTCGGGGGAGTGCGGACTCGAGCCGACCACCGTCGTCGACTGGTCCGAGGGCCACCCCGAGGTGACGCGGGTGGGGGCCGGTGACCCCTCGCCCTTCGCGTGAGCGCGTGCGGCGCGCTCCGGTCGCCGCTGTCGCGCTGCCATCGACCCCGCCGACAAGGACCTGGCTGCGGACCTGGCTGCGGACCTGGCTGCGGACCTGGCTGCGGACCTGGCTGCGGACCTGGCTGCGACACGGGCCGCGCTCGCGTGGTCCCCACTGTCGCCGCGTCGCCGCGTGGGGTTCAATCGGGCCATGAGCCACGCGCCGACGAAGGAGTCGATGACGGCACTGCTCGCGGGGCTCGACCCTGCCGAGCGGGAGACGATCCGGCTGCGGCTCGACCGCTGGACCGACGACCTCGTCGCGGCGCTCGCCACGCTCTACCCCGGGCGCGACGTGTCCGCGCTGGCGCTGCGGCTCATCGGGCGGGCCGTCGCCGGCTTCCGCGACCGTGACCCCGAGCTGCGGCGCCTCGACCAGAAGCGCCTCCTGCGTCCGGACTGGCTCCAGCAGCCGGACATGTTCGGCTACGCCTGCTACACCGAGCGGTTCGCCGAGGACCTGCGCGGCCTCGCCGGCCACCTGGACTACCTGCGCGACCTCGGCGTCACCTACCTGCACCTCATGCCCTTGCTCCTGCCGCGTGACGGCGACAACGACGGCGGCTACGCCGTCGCCGACTACCGACGCGTGCGACCCGACCTCGGCGACGTCGAGGACCTTCGCGAGCTGACCCGCGCCCTGCGCACCGAGGGCATCTCGCTCGTCCTCGACCTCGTCCTGAACCATGTCGCCCGCGAGCACGAGTGGGCCCGGCGCGCCCGCGCGGGGGAGCAGCACTACCGCGACTACTTCCACATCTACCCCGACCGCGTCATGCCCGACGCGTTCGAGCGCACCCTGCCCGAGGTCTTCCCCGACTTCGCGCCCGGCAACTTCACGTGGGACGACGAGCTCGGAGCGTGGGTCTGGACGACGTTCAACGAGTGGCAGTGGGACGTCGACTGGGGCAACCCCGACGTCCTCGTCGAGTACGCGGAGATCGTCCTGCACCTGGCCAACCTCGGAGTCGAGGTGCTCCGGCTCGACGCCATCGCCTTCACGTGGAAGCGCCTCGGCACCAACTGCCAGAACCAGCCGGAGGTGCACGCGGTGGCCCAGGCGCTTCGCGCGGTGGCGCGCATCGCGTGCCCGGCGCTCGCGTTCAAGGCCGAGGCGATCGTCGGCCCGCGCGACCTCGTCCAGTACCTCGGCCTGGGACCCCACGCCGGCCGGGTCAGCGACCTCGCCTATCACAACAGCCTCATGGTCCAGGTCTGGTCGATGCTCGCCACGGGTAGCACGACGCTGGCCCGGGTCGCGCTCGCCGCCCTGCCGCCGACGCCCCCGAGCGGCACGTGGATCTGCTACGTCCGCTGCCACGACGACATCGGCTGGGCCATCGACGACGAGGACGCCGCGCGGGCCGGGCTCGACGGCTTCGCGCACCGGCGCTTCCTGTCCGACTGGTATGCCGGCGAGTTCCCGGGGTCCTGGGCGCGCGGCCTGGTGTTCCAGGCCAATCCGCTCACCGGGGACAAGCGGATCAGCGGCACCGCCGCCGCCCTGACCGGGCTGCAGGCCGGGGAGGACGACGGCGACCGGCTCGAGCGAGACCTCGGCCTGGCGCGTCTCTTCCTCGCGCACGCCGTGGTGGCCGGCTGGGGAGGTATCCCCGTCGTGTGGAGCGGTGACGAGCTCGGCCTGCCCAACGACCCGCTGTGGGACCTCGAGCCGGGTCACGAGGACGACAACCGCTGGGCGCACCGTGAACGCCTCGACTGGGAGGTCGCCGCCCGGCGGGGGGACCTGTCGACCGACGCGGGGAAGGTGTTCCAGGGCCTGCGACACCTGGCCCGGGTGCGGGCCGGGCTGCCGCAGCTGCACGCCTCGGCGCCGGTGACCGTCGTCGCCGACACCGACGACGGTGTGCTCGTCGTCGTCCGTTCGCACCCGAGCGGGCCGATGGTCGGCGTCTACAACGTGACGCCGACGTGGCGCACCGTCGAGGTGCGCCACCTGCACGAGGCGGGCATCGCACAGCCGGTCGACGCGCTCGGCGGGCACCCCGTGTACGCCGGGCCGGACGGCATGGCCGCGCTGAGTCCGTATGCCGCGTGGTGGGTCGTCGACGCGTCCGTCTGAGGGCTCGCCGCCGCGAGGGACGCGGACCCCTGGCCACCTCCTTGGTAAAGGTTGTCCGATAACCTTTACCAAGGAGGTGGCGACATGGCGGTCATCTGGCCCGCGCTCGGGTGGCGCAGCGTGCCCTGGCAGCCGATCGAAGGGCTGCTCGACCTGTCGCGCCGGGCGCTGCGAGCCACGCCCCGCACCTACGACGCGGCCCTCGTCCCGGCCGTGGCGGCCGCCCCGCTCATGCTGCCGGGGGACCTGGCCGCGGACCTGGACGAGGCGACCCGGCTGCTGGCCGCGTTCGACGCCGGCGGAGCGGGGGAGATCGCCCCGTTCGCCGCGGTCCTGCTGCGCTCGGAGAGCGCCGCGAGCTCGCAGATCGAGAACCTCACGTCCTCGGCCCGAGCCCTCGCCGAGGCCGAGATCGGGGAGGGCGACCGCGCGAACGCCTCGCTCATCCTCGGCAACGTCCGGACGATGCAGGCCGCTCTCGACCTCGCCGGCCGCCTGGACGAGTCGGCGATCCTCGCGATGCACCGGGCCCTCATGGCCCAGCAGGCCCGCCACGCGGCAGGGGAGTGGCGCACCGAGCAGGTCTGGGTCGGCGGCTCACCCCTGCACCCCGGCCGGGCCGACTACGTGCCGCCCGTGGCCGCGGACGTCCCGGGCCTCGTGGCCGACCTCGTCGCCTTCATGGACCGCGACGACCTGCCGCCACTGGCCCAGGCCGCCCTCGCGCACGCCCAGTTCGAGACGATCCACCCGTTCACCGACGGCAACGGCCGGACCGGTCGGGCCCTGCTGCACTCGGTGCTGCTGCACACCGGCGCGATCCACCGGGTCACGGTGCCCATCTCCGCCGGCCTGCTCGCCGTCCGCGACGAGTACTTCTCCGCCCTGACCGCGTACCGGGCCGGTGACGCGGAGCCCATCCTGCGGTGTGTCGCCGGTGCCGCGCGCAGCGGGGCCCACGTCGGCGAACGACTCGTCGGGGCGCTGCGAGACGTCCGTACGGAGTGGGAGGAGCGCCTCACGGCCCGTGCGGGGTCCACCGCTCGGGCAGTGCTCGACCTCCTCGTCCGCCAGCCCGTCGTCACGGCGCGCGTCGTGGCCCGCGAGCTCGGCGTCACGGCGCCGACCGCGCAGTCCGCGATCCAGCGACTCGTCGGCGACCAGATCGTCGTGGAGTCGACCGGACACCGGCGCAACCGCGTGTACCGGGCGCCTGATGTGCTCGCCGCGCTCGACGACTACGCCGCCGGCCTTGGCCGTCGGGTTCCGTGATCGAGTTCCATTGCGCCACAACATGATTCGCCCATAATCGACATTATGATGTTCGCTGGCAGGCGAACTCGAGGCTCACCAGGTGTCGATCCACGTGCCGTGCGGGTGCCCGACACCGAAGACGCTCGGCCGACCCTCGGCGCCGTCGACCCAGCATCGCAGTCCGAGCACCGTCGGGCCCTCGCCGCCCCGCGGGTGATCGGGCAGGCCGGGCACGCAGCCCGGCGGCTCCGCCGTGAACCACGTCAGCCGCGGGACCGACCCGGCGATCCGGGCCAGCTCGGCGCCGAGGGCCGCCCGCCGCTCGCGCTCGACGTAGGTCAGCGCCCACGAGCTGAACACGACGAGGTGTTCGGCGACACCCGCGTCCGAACCGGCGCGCGCGTCCTCCAGCGCCGCGTCCACGGCCCGGGCGACGTCCTCGACGATGTCGCCCCGCAGGACGAGGGGAGGGTCCGCGCGCAGCACCTGCCGGGCGGCCTCGAACCGCTCGACCCGGCCCGGCACGTCCGGCCACAGGCACGCGCGCAGCCAGCGCACGGCGTCCTCGTCCTCGAGCCCGACGGGGTCGCGGTCGAGGCCGGCGCGCCCCGCCACCTGCGGCAGCGGTCCGAGGGCCGGCCGGCGGGCCGAGCGGTCCAGGCCCTCGCACCGGACGCGCGACGCGGCGTCGCCGACCGTCGCACGCGCACCGTCCCGGGTGGTCGTCGTCACGGCGTACCGGTCGACACCGAGCAGCAGCCCAGCGCTCGCCCCGAGCTCGACGAGTGCCACGCGACCTGGTCCGGCCGCCTCGCGGGACCGCGGACCCGAGCTGCCCGCCGCTGCAGCGAGTCCCGCTGCCACGTAGACGCAGCGGTTGACCTCGTTGGTCTGCGTCGTCCGCGTGGCGACGGTCCGACGCAGCTCGTCGGCGTGGTCGAGGACGGTCGCGCGCACGTCGGGCCACGGGTCACCGGTGGCGACGGCAGCGCGCCCGACCACGCTGGCGTACCACCGTGCAGCCGGCACGTCGGGCCGCTGCAGGACCAGGTCGTGCAGAGCCGCGAACCACAGCACCGGACGGGCCTGACCGGGCTGGGCCGCCACGAGCAGCCCGGCCGTCTGCGGGTCCTCCGCGACGCGTCGGCTCACCGTGCCGTACAGCGGCAGGGAGGCGTACTCGGCACCGAACTCGCGAAACCGCCGACGCACCCGGTCGAGGCGCTCCACGTCGGCCCCGCCGTCCTCGTCGCGCGCCCGGCCCGGCTCAGAAGCCGGTCGCACCGTCGACCCGTTCCCGGACGAGGTCGGCGTGCCCGTTGTGGCGGGCGTACTCGCCGATGAGGTGGAGGTAGACGAAACGCACCGAGAAGGGCTCGGCGCCGGAGTGCACGACCTCCTCGAGGTCGTGCACGGCTGCCACGGCGTCGGCCTCGCGCCACTCGTCGAGGAGGGCGGCGTAGTCGTCGGCGGCGCCCTCGGGGTCCAGCTCGTCGAAGTCGCGGTCGACGCCCTCGCCGAACCCGTGGAGGGGCGCGACGTCCTGGCCACCGACACGCTGGCGCCACCAGACCCGCTCCACCTTGCGCAGGTGGCGCAGCAGGCCGAGCAGGCTGATCCCGGACGGGTCGACCGCGCGGATGGCCAGTTGCTCGCCGGTCAGGCCGGAGCAGATCGCGAGCAGCGTGGTGCGGTGGTGGTCCAGCAGACCGGCGAGCAGCTCCGGCTCGCGCGCCACGAGCGAGCCGTCCGGCCGCTCGACGACCGGTGCCCTCCACGGGGCGTCGGCGCTCGTCGATGTCGTCGTCACGGGTCCTCCGGGGGTCAGGGTGCTCGCTCGAGCAGGACGGCGACCTCGTGGTGCGAGGTCTGCGGGAACATGTCGAAGAGGCGCGCCTCGCGGGGGCGCAGGGACGGCATCGCGGCGAGGTCACGGGCCAGGCTCTCGACGTTGCAGCTGGAGTACACCACGTGCGATGCCTCCGACGCCTCGAGCCAGGCTGCGAGCCGGGGGCCGATGCCGCGCCGGGGCGGGTTGACGACGACGAGCGAGGCGGAGGCCGGGGTCGCGGGCAGCAGGTGCACCTGCGTGGCGTCACCCACGGTGAACGCGAGGTCGGCCCGATCCGCTCCCGACGCGGGGAGCCGCTGGGCACTCCGCCGAGCCGACGCGACGGCCTCCGGCGCCACCTCGACGCCCCGCACGACGCGGTCCCGGCGACCCGGCGCGACGGCTGCCTGGAGCGCGAACCCGCCCACGCCGCAGTAGAGGTCGAGGACGACCGCCGGGTCGACTCGCGCCACCCAGCTCCGGGCCTGTCGGTACAGGGCGCCGGCGACCCCGGTGTTCGTCTGGAAGAAGCTCGCCGGTCGCAGGAACAGCTCGATGTCGTCGAGGCGCATCGGCAGGACGTCGGCGTCGGTCAGGACGATCTCTACCTCGCCCTCGGTGACGGCCTTGTGCTCGGGCTGGAGGTTCACGGACACGACGCGCACCCCGGGCAGGGCATCGAGGATGACGGGTAGCCGGGACCGCAGCAGGGCCACGTGCTTCTGGGACCGCAGGACGAAGCGGAGCATGACCTCCCCGTCGGGGGAGTGGGTCAGCAGCACGTGCTTGACCTCGCCCCGCCGGGCGGGCACGTCGTAGGGCTCGAGGCCGAGGACGTCGAGGAGGCCGGCGACGCGTGGCACGAGCTCGGCGAGCCCGGGCTCGTAGAGGCCGCAGTGGCGCAGGTCGACGCCGTGTCCGTCGCGGTCGAGGATGCCGACGGTCGTGGCACCGGGGGAGCCGCCGACGACGAGCTTGGCCTTGTTGCGGAAGTGTGACTCCGGGCCGGCATGGGCGGGCAGCCACCGGACGCCCGGGGCGAGCGGAGCCAGGACGCCGGCGACGTGCCGCTGCTTGTCCGCCAGCTGGTCGGCGTACGGCAGGCCCATGAGGCTGCACGAGCGGCAGCGCGCGGCGTCGAAGTAGTCACACTGCATCGGGGTCAAGGCTACGGTCGCGGGCGGTGGTCTACCGCGAGGGGTAGAGGACCCGATCCTCTGAAGTGACATAATGTCGATTATCGGCGTTATGGAGTGGCCGTCGGGCACGCCGAGGTGGGCGTCAGGCGTGCCCACCCGACCCGACGACGCGAAGCCACGTCCGCAACGAGCTCTCCAGCGCTCTGCGCTGCACGGGCGTCAGCCCGGCCAGCAGGGCGTCGTCGGCCGCCATGACCCCGCCGATGATCTCGTCGACGCGCTCGCGGCCTCGTGGCGTCAGCCGCACGTGCACGGTGCGTCGGTCCGGCTCCTCACGGACCCGCTCGACGAGCCCCAGCCGCTCCAGTGCCGCCACGCGCTGCGTTGTCGCGCCCGGCGTCACCCGGCAGCGCCTCGAGAGCTCACCGGCCGTCAGACGGTACGGCGCGCCGGCCCGGCGCAACGTCGCGAGGACGTCGAGGTGGCTCTGGTCGAGCTCGTGGGCGGCCAGCGCCCGCGACCTGCCGTCGGCGACCATCGCGGCCAGGCGCACGAGCGGCGTCACGATGCCGACCGACGACACGTCGACGTCCGGGCGCTCACGCCGCCACGCGTCGACGACCGCCTCGACCTCGTCCCCCGTCACGTCCTCCACCACCAATACTTTAGCGCTAAATCGGCTGGCCGGCGCGGTCTCGCGGTGGGAACATCGTCGGCACCAGGCGTCGGGCCCGCGTCGGGCTCCGACGCACGAGGGGTGATGCCGCATGGAGCTGTCCACGTTCTACGCCGTCGTGTCGGCCACGTGCTTCACGCTCGTCGGCCTGTGGTGGTCGGCCGTCGACCGGCGCCGTGAGCTGCTCCGCTCCCCCACGACCCGGCGACTCGTCGGCGGGGTCTACCTGACCTTCCTGCTGCCCGGCGTCATGGGCCTGTTCGCCCAGGTGGACCCGGGGCGGCCGGGCGTGTGGCGCACCACCTTCGGTGTCGTCGCACTCGTGGGCGCGTGGTCGACCGTCCGGCTCGTCCGGGCGGACCGTCGCCCCGGGGCCCGTGGTCCCTTCCAGCGTCACCGGTGGCTCGTCGCCCTCCTCTTCCTCGTCATCCTCGCCCTCGGCGTCGCCCCCGAGCTCGCCGCGCCCGCCGGGCTGAGCGGTCTGCAGGCTGCCGCGATCGCCATCTCGTGCCTCGTCGTGCTCGCCCACGGGCTCGCGTGGGAGCTGCTGACGACCACCGGCCTCGAGGACGCTCAGGGCGACGCAGCGGACGACCGGCGCCCCGCGACACCCTGACGAGCACGTCCTCGAAGCTCGGGACGCTCCGCGGCCCCGTGGCCCGACGGCGTGTTGAGGCGGTGCCGGGGCCCAGTCCCGCCGCGTTGTGGGACGCTCCTGCCATGTCCGACGTCGCCGTCAACGCTGCCCGACCGGAGACGCGGGAGCAGCGGTCCTGGTACTGGTACGACTGGGCCAACTCCGCCTACGTGACGACCACGGCCACCGTGCTCATGGGTCCCTACCTCACGGCCATCGCCAAGCAGGCCGCCTGCCCGGGCATCGCCGACGGGGTCGACTGCACGACCGACCTGTCCGTCCTCGGCATCCCGGTGGCGGCGGGGTCGCTCTACGCATACACCGTCACGGTCTCGACGATCATCTCCGCGCTGATCCTCATCGTCATCGGCGCGATCGCCGACCGCAGCGCCCACCCGACGCGGCTGCTGACCGCCTTCGCCTGGGCCGGGGCCGTCGCGGCGAGCCTCATGTTCCTCGTCGCCGGCACCAGCTGGCAGCTGGGCGTCCTGCTCATCCTCGTCGCGAACCTGTGCCTCGGCGCGTCCCTGGTCATCTACGACTCCATCCTCATCCGCATCGCCAACGAGAACGAGCGCGACCGGGTCAGCTCCAAGGGCTGGGCGCTGGGCTACCTCGGCGGCGGCATCCTGCTCGCCCTGAACTTCGGCCTGCTCACCTTCGCCGGGACGCTCGGCATCAGCGAGGGCACGGCGGTGCGCATCAGCCTCCTGTCCGCCGGCCTGTGGTGGGGAGCCTTCACGGTGATCCCGTACCTCGGCCTGCGCCACCTCACAGGAACGGTCACGACGCCGGTCGACCGTCCGGCCGGCGTCGTCGGGGGCAGCCTCAAGCAGCTAGCGAGCACCTTCCGGGACCTGCGCCACTACCCGCAGACGCTGCTGTTCCTCCTCGCCTACCTCTTCTTCAACGACGGCATCCAGACGGTCATCGGCAGCTCGAGCCTCTACGGCCAGGAGGAGCTCGGGTTCGGGCAGAGCACGGTGCTGGGCGTCTTCCTGTTCGTCCAGTTCGTCGCCTACGGCGGTGCGCGCCTCTTCGGCCTGGCCGCCGCCCGCATCGGAGCCTGGCGGACCGTGCTCTACGGCATCGCGCTCTGGACCGTCGTGGTCGTCATCGCGTTCTTCGTACCGGCCAGGCAGCTGGTGCTCTTCGTCGTCCTCGCGCTGCTCATCGGCATCGTCCTCGGCGGCACGCAGGCGCTGTCGCGCTCGCTGTACAGCCAGCTCATCCCGCGGGGGCGCGAGGCCGAGTACTTCAGCCTGTACCAGGCCATGGAGCGCGGCACGAGCTGGCTCGGCACCCTCATCTTCGGTCTCGTCTACCAGTTCAGCCACAGCTACCGCTGGGCCATCGTGGCGCTGGTCGTCTTCTTCGTCGTCGGTGGCGTCCTGCTCTCCCGGGTCCGGATGCGCGAGGGCATCGAGCAGGCCGGAAACCCGGTTCCGGCGGTCATCTGAGGCCCACCTACAATTCGCGACCCGGCGGGAACAAGTCAACCGTTTCGGTCGTTCATGCGTCTGTGAGGGTAAGACACCTGCAGGGGTGTCGTCAGAGGCAGGATGTCTGGAGGGGTCCACATGGCCGATCGAGCACTTCGCGGTTCCAACCTCGGGGCGAGGAGCATGGAGTCGGACGACAACGTCGTCCCGAGTGAGCGACAGATCACGGTCTACGTGTGCCCGGAGGGCCACCGTACGGAGCTCCCGTTCTCCATCGAGGCCGACGTGCCTCCGACGTGGGAGTGCCGCTGCGGCCTGGACGCCAAGCTCCAGGGCGGCGGCCCCGAGCCCGAGGCGAAGCCGGTCAAGCACCAGCGCACGCACTGGGACATGCTCCTCGAGCGTCGCTCGATCCCCGAGCTGGAAGAGCTGCTGGAGGAGCGCCTGACGCTGCTGCGCGAGTCGCGCGGTGAGAAGCCGCGGCGGCGCAAGAGCGCCTGACGCCCTCCCGCAAGGACCACCGAGGAGCCCGCCCCGTTCGTGGGGGCGGGCTCCTCGTCGCGTCGACCGTCAGCGGTCGTCGTCGATGATCTCGCCCTCGACGACCTCGTCGCTCGAGGTCGAGCGCGTCGGGCCCGTCGGTGGTGCCGTCGTGCCCCAGCCGGGCCGGGCCGTGACCGCCGGGCCGCCGAAGCGCTCCGCCGAGGCGAGCAGGTGACGGCTGACGACCGCCTCCACCAGGCGCCGGGCCACCGGTCGCGTCACGGGCAGCACGAGCAGGAGGCCGATGACGTCGGTCACGAACCCCGGCGCGAGCAGGAGCGTCCCGCCCACGAGGACGACGACGCCGTCGGCGAGCTCCCGGGCGGGCATCCGGCCGCTGCGCAGCGCGCGTACCAGGGCGTGCCAGGCCCGCGCGCCCTCGCGCCGGATGAACCACGCCCCGAGCAGGGACGTCGCGAGCAGGAGCAGGAAGGTCCACCAGCCGCCGATGGCGTGGCCCACCGCGACGACGACCGCGATCTCGACGACCGGCACGACGAGCAGCGCCGCGAGCGCCACCCGGGAGGGACGCAGACGGCGACCGCCACCTGCACGGCCACGCGGCGGGGGCGTCACGTCCGCTCCCCCACCGGAGCCGGCGTCTCTCGACGGGCGGAGACGAGCCCCCGCACCTGCCCGACGCGGTGCTGGATCCCCCAGCGGGTCACCGACGTCAGCGCTTCACGGACGATGTCTCGCCCCATCTTCGACACGCCCACCTCGCGCTCGACGAAGGTGATCGGCACCTCGACCACCCTCAGGCCGGTCCGGACCGCGCGCAGGGTCAGGTCGATCTGGAAGCAGTACCCCTGGGACTGGACGCCGTCGAGGCCCATGGCCTGCAGCGCGCTCGTGCGGTAGACCCGGTAGCCGGCCGTCGCGTCGTTGACGTGCATGCCGAGCATGATCTTGGTGTAGACGTTGGCGCCGACCGAGAGCACCTTGCGGTGCACCGGCCAGTTGCGCACCTCGCCGCCGCGCACCCAGCGGGCCCCGATGACGAGGTCTGCGCCCGCGAGCGCCGCCAGCAGCGACGGCAGCTGCTCGGGCAGGTGGGAACCGTCGGCGTCCATCTCGACGGCGGCGTCGTAGCCCTCGTCCATGACGAGGCGGAAGCCGGCGAGGTAGGCCTGGCCGAGTCCCTGCTTGCGGTCGCGGTGCACGACGCGGACCTGCGGGTCGGACGCCGCCAGGGCGTCGGCCACGGCACCCGTGCCGTCGGGCGAGCCGTCGTCGAGGACGACGACGTCGGCCTCCGGCGCGCTGGCCCGCACGCGAGCGACGATCCCAGCCAGGTTGTCGCGCTCGTTGTACGTCGGGATGAGCACGGCCACCCGGGTGACCGGCTCACGCTGCGTCGTCGTCATCCTCTTCCTTCGTCTGGTGCGGCGCCCGGGTCGGCGCCGTCCGGCGGCCCCTCCGCACGCCCGGCAGGGGCAGGACGAGCAGGACGAGCAGCGCCGCCGCGGCGACCCCCTCGGGGACCTCCCCCACCCGGGTCGCCAGCGTCGTGGCGTCCCGCAATGGTAGGGCCCCGCGGACCACCGCCTGTGTGAACAACGACGTCACCTGGCGGGCGGTTCCGTCCGGGAGGATGAGGGCGCTCTGGCCGACCGTCGAGACGTGCACGACCGAGCGACCGAGCTCCATGGCACGGATCCGGCTGATCGCCAGCTGCTGGGGCGACTCGGCCGTGTACCCGAACGTCGCGTTGTTCGTCTGGACGACGAGGACGTTGGCGCCCGAGGTCACGACGTCGCGCATGATGTCGTCGTAGGCCACCTCGAAGCAGATCGCGAGGCCGGCGCGGACCTGTCGGCCGTCCGCCGCCTCCACCGTGAAGACCCCCGGGCGGCTGCCCTTGGCGAAGTCGCGCCTGACGAGGTCGACCTCGCGGCTGAAGGTGCGCCAGAACGCCCGGTCCGGGATGTACTCGGCGAACGGCACCGGGTGGCGCTTGACGTAGCGGTCGGTGTTGCCGCGCCCGGGGGCGAAGAGCAGCGACACGTTGGACAGCTTGCCGGCCGGCTCCTCGAGCAGGCCGCCGACGACGAGCGGCCGGTCGAGGTACTCGACGGTCTGGAGGATGAGCTGCTTGGCGTCGGCGTTGCGCAGCGGGTCGATGTCGGAGGCGTTCTCGGGCCAGACGACGAGGTCGGGTGCCGGCGCCCGACCAGCGGTGACGTCCTGCTGGGCCTTGATCGTCGCTGCGACGTGGTTGTCGAGGACGGCCCGCCTCTCGGCGTTGAAGTCCAGACCCGGACGCGGCACGTTGCCCTGCACGCCGAGGAACTGCTCGGTGGGCCCGTCGGTCGGCAGCGGGACGGCCAGGCCGGCCAGGCCCAGCACGAGCGCGCCCGCGAGCGGAGCCAGGTCTCGACGCCGCGGGCCCGACGGGGCCGCCGCCGGGGTGCCGACCGCGTCGGCCCGGGCGCCCCGTGCGAGCAGCCGCTGGGCCGCGAGCGCGAGGAGGCCGCCCGTGAGCGCGACGACGAAGGCGACGAAGGGCGTGCCGCCGAGGGCGACGAGGCGACCGAAGGTGCCGTCGGCCTGCCCGAAGGCGATCTTGAGCCACGGGAACCCGCCGTACGGGGCGCGGGCGCGCAGGCCCTCGGCGACCACCCACACGAGGGCGAACGCGAGCGGTCGCACCCGCCCGGACCGGCTCAGCCAGCCGTAGAGCGCGCCGGCCAGCCCGAGGAACAGCGCCTCCAACGTCGCGAGGGCGATCCACGGGACGGCACCGACGTAGATGCCCGACCACGACAGGGTCGGGACGAAGAACACGAGGCCGGAGGCGGTGCCGAGCAGCAGGCCCCGACGGCCCGGCCGGAGCGGCCGGCGCCGATCCGCACCCCCGGGCAGACCCGCGGGCGCGCCGGTCCAGGCGCCGGCCATGAGCGCGAGCGCGAGCGGCGCCGCCCACCACCCGTCGAACGTGGGGAACGCGAAGCAGAGGAGACCCCCACCGGCCACCGCGAGGCCGAGGGGCGCGAGGTGACGCCGCACGGGCATCACCGTATGTCGTCGGGGCCCGGACCGCGGAACCGGCTCGGCGCTCGAGCGAGGTCAGGGGATGACGACGACGCCGCGGGCCGTCGTCGCGACCAGGGGCGGGTCGAGCACGTCGGCGGCCGACGCACCGCGCTCGGGCGCCCCCCGGCCGACGACGCGGACCTCGAACTCCATCTCACGGCTGCGGCGCCCGACGCGGACGATCTCCGCCGAGACCTCGATGACGTCACCGGCCCGCACCGGTGCCCGGAACTGGACGTCGCTGTAGGAGGCGAAGAGGCCCTCGTCGCCGTCGGTCCGGATGCACATCTCGGTCGCGACGTCGCCGAACGCCGCGAGGGAGTAGGCGCCGTCGACGAGGTTGCCGGCATAGTGCGCGTGGCTGTACGGCACGTAGCGGCGGTGGGTGACGCGTCGTCCGACCTCCGCCGTCGTCGCGCGCGGGGCCGGCGTTCCAGCGCTGCTCGTGCTCGTCGTGCTCGTCGTGCTCGTCGGGTCGCTCATCGTCTCGCCTTTCGCCGGGTCATCTCGTGCACGAGGTAGCTGGCGACCTCGCCGGGGGTCGTGCCGCGGCCGAAGACCCGGTCGACGCCGAGGGCCTTCGCCGAGCCCTCCTCGAACCGGGGGCCACCCGCGACGAGGATCGGCACCTCACCGGCCGGGTACGCCTCGCGGAAGGCCGCCGACATCTGGGTCGTGTTGTGCACGTGGGCATCCCTCTGGGTCACGACCTGGCTCACGAGGACGGCGTCGGCCCTCTCGGCCTGTCTCTTATACACATCTGACGCTGCCGACGACGGA
>NZ_JBPGXG010000030.1:0-36705 GCF_056755255.1 Monashia sp. HAY1-5C
CGATCTTGTACTTGTCGAAGAGGTCCTTGCGGTACATGAGGGCCATCGGGCCACCGTCGACGGGGATGGCGTAGACCTTGTTGCCGTCGGTCGACTGCTTCCACGCCCAGTCGGCATAGAGCGACTTGTCGTCGTTGGCGCCGTACTGGCCCATGTCGACGAGCTTGTCGAGGATGACGAAGCTCGGGATCTCCTGGAACTCCACCATGGCGACGTCGGGGGCGCCGCTGCCGGCCTTGAAGGCGGTCTTGAGCTTGGCGTACTGGTCGGGCCCGGTGCCCACGTTGCTCCAGTCGACCTGGATGTCCTTGTGCGAGGCGTTGAAGGCGTCGACGACGCCCTTGAACTCGGGGTACCAGGCCCACACCTTGATGTGCACAGGGCCCGCGGCGCTCCCGCCCTGGCCCGTGCCGCCGTCGGCGGCGGACGAGCCACCGGCGCAGCTGGCAAGGAGGGTGGCGACGGTCAGGGCGCCGGCAACGATGCTCCCGGCGCGGGTGAGCGGGGTGAAGCGACGGTGCTTCATCGGGTTCTCCATCTTGGGAAATCAGCACCCACGTGTGTGAGCGTTAACATGCCTACTCGAAGAAAGAGGGTGCTGCGTCCGGTCGGACGCGCACCCACGGTTCGTCGGGTGGGCGTAGGGCAGGGTCCGGGCCAGTGGACCGTCGGCCGTGTGCACCATTTTGCGGCGCTGCAAAAGGAGTATGCCGGGAGCTTTGCAGCGTGGCAATAGGTGTGGTCAGATTGGTCTCGCCGCCCAGCCCGGGCGCATCGACGTGCCTCTTCCCGAGACAGGAGCACCCCGTGCCGGACGCGACCCTGCGTGACGTTGCCCTGCTCGCCGGCGTGTCGCCGCGGACCGTGTCCAACGTGGTGGGCGGGTACGCCCAGGTGACACCGGCGACGCGGGCCAAGGTGGAGGAGGCCATCAGGGCGCTCGACTACCGGCCGAACCTGCTTGCCAGGAACCTGGCCAACGGCCGGTCCGGCCAGATCGCCGTCGTCGTCCCCTACCTGGACACGCCCTACTTCTCCGAGCTGCTGCAGGCGATCATCCCCCGCGCACGAGAGCGCGGCTTCAACGTGCTCATCGACCAGACGGACGGCGACCCGGAGCACGAGGCCGAGCTCATCAAGCGCCGCGCTCGGGGGTTCGCCTACGACGGCATGATCTTCAGCCCGCTGGGTCTGTCCCAGGCTGAGCTCGCGGTCCGGGATCCGGACCTGCCCCTCATCGTGCTCGGCGAGCGTGAGTCGGACGGCCACTTCGACCACGTCGGCATCGACGACGTCGCGGCGTCGCGGGACGCCGTCGCGCACCTCATCGACCTCGGGCATCGGCGCATCGCCGCCATCGG
The DNA here is from genome assembly GCF_056755255.1 of Monashia sp. HAY1-5C. Lineage (NCBI taxonomy): Bacteria > Bacillati > Actinomycetota > Actinomycetes > Micrococcales > Intrasporangiaceae > Intrasporangium > Monashia sp. HAY1-5C. Next base: position 1,362 of record NZ_JBPGXG010000030.1, read on the forward strand.
CGACCAGCCCTACCGCACCGGAGAGGCCGCTCAACGGCGCACGCGCGGCTACCGCCTGGCCCACGAGGAGGCCGGGCTGCCGGTGGACCACACCCTCGTCATCTCCACGCCGCGGTTCAACAGGTCCGACGGTGCGACCGCGATGGCCGCGCTGCTCGAGCGCGAGGACCGACCGACGGCCGTCTTCGCCTACAGCGACCTCGTTGCCCTCGGCGCCGTGCGAACGGTGCTCCAGCGTGGCCTGCGCGTGCCCGAGGACGTCGCGATCATCGGCTACGACGACATCGAGGACGGCCGTTACTCCACGCCCACCATCAGCACCATCGCGCCCGACAAGGCGCGCATCGCGGCCGAAGCCGTCGATCGGCTGCTCCACCGCATCGAGGCGCGCACACCGGTGCCGGGCGAGGACGTCCACGCCGGCCACACGCTGATCGCCCGGGAGAGCACGCTCGGCGTCACCTCCGGCTGACGGTGCGCGGTGCCGCACACGTGGCTGGCTGCCACTCGCGTCTGATCAGCCCGAAGACCCATGAGTCCGAGACGTCGCCGTTGACGACGCAGTCTTCCCGCAGCGTCCCCTCACGCACGAACCCGAGCTTCTCGAGCACCCGGGCAGACGCCACATTGCGAGTGTCGGTCTCGGCCTGGACGCGGTTCAGGTCCAGCGTCTCGAACGCCCACCGCAGCACCACACCGGCGGCCTCCGTCGCGTAGCCGTGGCCCCACGCTGGAGCATCGAAGCAGTAGCCCAGCGACGCGCTCCGGTAGTCCGGGTTCCACCGGTCCAGCGTGCACCAGCCGATGAACGCCCCGTCGGCGACGCGATCCACGGCCAGCCGCGCGCCGGTGCCCTCCTCTGCCATCTGTCGGCAACGCGCGATGAACCGCTCCGCGCGCTCGCGTTCGCTCCACGGCGCAGAGTCCCAGTAGCGCAACACGTGGGCATTGCTCTGCAGGGCGAAGATGTCGTCGGCATCCGTGTCGTCGAAGGGACGCAGTCGGAGTCGAGCGGTGTGCAGCGTCGGGGTGGCCAGCGCCATTCGCGTCACGTCCCTCTCGAGTCGGGTGTTCTGTCACACCCGACATCCTGTGCTGCCGACGCGCAAGGGGTTTTCTCGACGGCCGGCAGCACGGACACGGCGAGACGCGGACGCGTCGGACGAGCGGTCGAGCGCCTTGCGCCCCGGTGGTGTCATCCGGCCTTCCGCCTCGAGGCGGTCGGCGATGGTGAGGTTGCGTTGGGCCGTCGTTCCTCGCGTGCGCCGGGGCGTGAACTTCTGGACGTACGAGGTGCGGTCGTGGGCGCGGCATGTGCTCTCGCTCCATCCGTACGCGATGCCGGCCTCCAACAGGTCGTGGAAGCTGATCGACGGATGCAGGCTGTTGGTCTTCTGCAGCCGGACCCAGACGCCAGGGTGAGTGTCGTGGTGCTGCGCCAACCATGACCACAGCTCGTCCGCCGCTGCAAAGGCAATGATCTCGAGGTCGTCGGCCACGTCGAGGACGCTAGCCGCCAGCACCGACAGCTGCCCGACAGCGGCGCCCACGGGCGAGTCTGCACTGCAGGGATAATGGAGGGCAAAGCGCGACGGGCGTGGCGTATCGAGGCCGGTGACATGGCACGGGAATCTGTGGTGACAGCCTGTTGCTTGGCCGTGGCGGTCCTCGCAGCGGGGTGTTCCGAGCACGCCCCGACCGCCGGTCCTGGTGCGCCGGGCGCATCGGTGACCACCACGGCGTCGTCGGGCTTCGGCACCAGACACGTGTCGCTCGGCTGCGCGGACTCGCTCGGCGTGCAGCCCGGGGACGCGGTCGACGCGATCCCGTTCGAAGGGTTGACGAGGATGTCTGCGAGGGAAGAGCCGCCGCGGGCGCGCGACGTGGGATTGCGTCTCCCGTCCGGGATGAACTGGTTCTTTCGCAAGAACCCCTTGGTGATGCGCCAGGGCGCCGCCGACTTCACGTTGACGGCCTCGGGCCCCTCACAGGCGTTCGCATGGGTGCCGGCCGGAGCCTGGACGACAGGAGACATCGACCTGAGCCGTTGGTCGGCCTCCTCGGTGACCCTGCACAGCTGCCCGGACCGCGCCGCCCAGTTCTTGGGCGGCATCCTGGCCGGTGACCTTCACACGTGCCTGCGGATGACGATGCGGCAGGCCGGCGAGCCCGACCGAACGGTTCGTCAACACCTGGATGGATCGCCCTGTAGCGCCGGGTGAAGCTCGTCGCCGCAGGGCCCCGCCGCTCCCTGCTCGTCCGGTGGTTGCGCGCCCTTGCCTGTCCGCGCTGATCCCGGTGGATGCGTGCACTGGCCGCCAACGCGCCAGGGCAGGTCCCCTCACGCCGTTCTTCGCGTGGGCCGGTATCGCAAGCCGATGGTCCCCGACCGGAACGCATGGCGATCCACGAGCTCGAGCCGGATGCGTTCGCGCAGACCGGCGAGCAACGTCGGGCCGTGTCCGGCAAGGACCGGTTGCACGAGGAACACGTACTCGTCGATCAGTCCCAGGTCCGCCAACGCCAGGGGCAGCGTCACGCCACCCACGAACAGGCCCTCGCCGGGCTCCTGCTTGAGCCGCTGCACCGCTTGCCCCACGTCGCCTCGCACCAGCTCGGCGTTCCAGTCGACCTCGCGCAGCGTGCTCGACACGACGTACTTCTTCGTCGTGTCGATGGCCTCGGCGAACGGGACCTGCGACTCATCCATCCAGTCGGGCCACGGGCCCGTAGTCGGCCGCCGCCACGCGGACTCCATCATCTCGTAGGTCACCCGGCCGAAGAGCAGGGCATCGGCTCGTTCCATCTCGGCGGTCCAGTAGCGCATCGACTCCTCGTCGGGGGGCAGTCCTGCCTCGTGATGGCAGCAGCCGTCGAGCGTGACGTTGATCGAGTATCGAAGCGGTCTCATCTCGTGGCTCTCCCTTGGTCCGCGCTCGAGCTAGGAGGCGAACGCCTCGGCTTCGAAGAGCTGGCCGATGAGCCCTCCGAGGAGACGCCAGTGCTCGGCGGACAGGCGTGCGGCCTCCTCCGCTTCGCCTGCGGCGCAGTGCGCAAGGAGCCGCTCGTGGTGGTCGATGGTGTTCTGGCCGCCGAGCAGCGTGGAGAACTTGCGGTAGAGGATGCGGTGCACCACGGGGTGCGTCTGGTCCGTGAGCCGTCGCAGGACCGGGTTGTTCGCGGCGTCCTGGATGACGCCATGGAACTCGTCATCGGCCTGCAGCGCGGCCATGACGTCCTCACTCTGGGCAGCCTGGATGAAACGGTCCTGAGCCTGACGCATCGCGGCCAGCTGCTCGGTGGTCAACCGAGGAACGGCGGTCGAGACGGCGAGCTCGTCGAGCTGCCGCAGGACGGCCAAGGTGTCCTCCACCTCGGCACGGTCCAGCCTGCTGATGCGGGTGTGCACTCCCGGCCTCGCCTCGATGAGACCGGCGTTGGCCAGACGCATGAGGGCCTCGCGAACGGGGGTGCGGCTCAACCCCAACCGGGCCGACAGGTCCGCGTCGCGAACGCGCTCACCCGGGGCCAGCTCGCCCGTGATGATCGCCGTCCGGATGCGCTCGAAGGCGACGTCGGACAGGCGCTGACGCTCTACAGGCTCATCCAACATATTGCATACCGTACACGCCCTTGACGCCGATGGCCGGAACCTGCACCCTGAGCAATGCACACCGTATCCGATATATTGGAGCCATCATGCCGAAGGGCATCACCGTCGCTGCTGCCGACACGCCGTCACGCACGCACGACGTCAGGACGGACGCCAGAGAGCCATCACACCGGCCCAAGCGCCGCGTCAAGCTGCCCCCGATCGGGGTCCTGTCGCTGATCGCGGTGGCAGTCGGGGCCGGCATCGGGCTGCTGGCCCCAGCCGTCGGGGAGCAGCTCAAGCTGTTCGGCGACCTGTTCCTCAACGGCGTCAAGATGGTCGTCGTCCCGTTGGTCTTCCCGCTCATCGTGCTCGGTATCGCTCGCATGGAGTCGGCCAAGAAGATCGGGCGGATGGCCGGCAAGGCGATCCTCTACTTCGAGGTCGTCACCACGGTCATCTTGTTCCTGGCGGTCTTCCTGGCCAAGGGCTTCGACCTCGGCCTGGGCGCCACGATCAGGGGAGCCGACCCCGGCTCGGTCGCCGGGCTCGCGCACGGGGTGGACTTCCACGAGCTGATCCTGCACATCGTGCCGGCCAACCTGCTCGGCGCGATGGTCGAAGGGAACCTGCTCGGCGTCATCTTCTTCGCGGTGCTGCTCGGCATCGCCGTCTCCGCCGTCGGTGAGCCGGCCAAGCCCTTGGTGACCGTGTTGGACGCCGTCGCCACGGCGATGTTCCGCGTCGTCGGCTACGTCATCCGGTTCGCGCCCCTGGGGGTGCTCGGCTTCATCGCCTACGACGTGGCCAAGTACGGCGTCGGCAACCTCGGCAGCCTCTTCGCGTTCGTCGGCGTCGTCTACCTCGGCCTGGTCTTCGTCCTCGGGGTCGTCTTCCCGATCATCGCCCGCATCTACCGGATCCCCTACCTGACGATGCTACGCACCATCGCCGATCTCGTCGGTCTCGCCTTCGTCACCCGCAGCAGCGAGGCCGTGCTCGCACCGTTGCTCGGCCGCCTCGAGTCCCTCGGCGTCGGCAGGGAGACCTCCTCGTTCGTCGTGCCGCTGGGCTACTCCTTCAACACCGACGGATCCGTGCTCTACCAGGCGATCGCCCTGGTCTTCCTCGCCAACGCCTACGGCACGGGCACCTCGATCCCGCACCTGCTGGTGATGGTCGCCATCCTCGTCATCATGTCCAAGGGCATGGCCGGGGTCGCCTCGGCCTCCATCGTCGTGCTGATCGGCGCGGCCGGAACCATCGGCATCCCCGCCGAAGGCATCGCCATCCTGCTGGGTGTGGACTTCCTGGTCGACATGGCTCGTACTGCCGTCAACGTCATCGGCAACACGCTGGCCGCCTGTGTCATCGACAGCTCGGAGAAGCGGCGCCCCGCACGTCCCACCGCCGCGGAACTCCAGCCGGAGGACGCGGCCGCGGGTCGAGAGCCGGCCGCAGTGGCAGGGACACCTACCCCGCTCCAGCCCGACCAGCAGCAGGGCCATGACTGAGGTCATCGGCATCCTGGGTGGCATGGGGCCGGCCGCCACCGCCGACTTCTACACGAAGCTGGTGCAGATGACCGTCGCGAACCGGGACCAGGACCACCCCCGCGTCGTCATCTGGGCCGACCCCACCGTCCCGGACCGGACGGAGGCGCTGCTGGGCCGCGGCCCAGACCCCACCGAAGCCCTCATCGCGGGCGCCCGCGCACTCGCCGCCAGCGGCGCGACGCTGCTGGCAGTCCCCTGTAACACCGCTCACGCCTTCGCGCCCGCGGCCGCCGCGGCGGCGGGGCTGCCCCTGGTCCACATGGTCGACGAGGTCGCCGACCACCTGCGCCGTGCCCACCCGCGCGTCAGCGCCGTGGGCCTGCTCGCGACGACGGGGACCATCACGGCCGGGCTCTACCAGCACGCTCTGCGCCAGGCCGGGATCACCACGATCGTCCCGGACCCTCAGGTCCAGGACCACGAGGTCATGGGCGCCATCCGCGACATCAAGGCCGGGGCCCGGCCGGCCGAGGCTGCGGCGTCGTTCGAACGCGCCGCCGACACTCTCGTAGACAGAGGCGCGCAGGCACTCCTCGCCGGATGCACCGAAGTCCCCCTGGCGCTCGATGGCACCGGCTGCCCGGCGCCACTGGTCGATCCGGCCCTGGTGCTAGCCGCCGCGGTTCTCCGCCGCTGCGGCAACGGCATGCGGGCCTGGGGTCGTGACCCGGCCGCGTGAGCATGCACCGCCCGACGCTCGCTCGGCCCCAGCAGCACATCGGCTGACGACGGCCGGGCCGCGAAGATGCCCGCGACCGTCCCCGCTCCACGGCCACGCCACCCAGACAGACCAGCGAAGGAACCGCCATGACACCGGCACCGGCAGACACGCAGAACAGCGCCCCACCACGGCACGAGGCGGCTGCTGCCCCTGACCAGCCGGCCGGCCCAAGCGTCGGCACCCGCACCGAACACGACCTCCTCGGCAGCCGGGAGGTGCCCCAGGACGCCTACTGGGGCGTGCACACCCTGCGCGCCGTGGAGAACTTCCCCGTCACCGGAACGGTCGTCGGGGAATACCCCGACCTCGTCCGCGCGCTGGCCTGCGTCAAGCAAGCAGCGGCGCAGGCCAACCGCGACCTCGGCACGCTGGAGGCGACGAAAGCCGACGCGATCGTCCACGCATGCGAACAGCTGCGAGCGGGCCGGTACGCCGACCAGTTCGTGGTGGACATGATCCAAGGCGGGGCCGGCACCCCCACCAACATGAACGCCAACGAGGTGATCGCCAACCTGGCCCTGGAGCATCTCGGCCACGTCAAGGGCAGCTACCAGCTCGTGCACCCCAACGAGGACGTCAACCAGAGCCAGTCCACCAACGACGTCTATCCGACCGCGCTGAAGCTCGCCACCATCTTCGCGTTCAGACGCCCGGAGGTCGGTGCCTGCCCGTTGGTGCTCGGTGACAACGCCCCTGCGCAAAGTCCCGGATCGAAGGCGCCTCGTCGCGCCGGCGGGCAGGCGACGAGCGCTCAGGTGTCGGCGCTGTCAGACGGCCACGGCTAGGTGGCGCCGTTCCCCGGAGCCTCTGCCGCGGATGGCCCACCGAGTCCAGGCAGCCACCTGGCTGCCTCGTCGCGCAGAGGTATCCGTGCGCCGAGCAGGCACAGGACCCCGGTGGTTCCGGCCATGACGCGCTGCACGAGCAGGTTCCGTACCGGGACGTGCAGCTTGCGCTGTGCGCGGGAGGCGGTCGAGCTGGGGTCGGACATCCGGGCCGTCTGGCCCCGCAGCCATGGGCGGTCGAAGCGGAACGCCTTGTGCCGCAAGGGCTCGAGCAGTGGATCGACCAGCTCGAGCAGGGCCTCCGGCGTGACCTCCGCGCTGCGGACCAACCCGGTGCGCGTTGCGACGTCGAACAGCTCCGCCTCGTCACGGTCCCGTCCCGCACGCACGAGCGCAACCAGACGCGGTGACCAACCGTCAGGCATCGGCAGGCTCGAGCCGAAGTCGACCACGGCGAGCCGGCCGTCGTCGAGGAGCCGGAAGTTGCCGGGATGCGGGTCGCCGTGCAGCCGCCCCACGCGTGGGGGGCTCGAGAGCATCATCCGAGCCAGGAGCAGCCCGACGCGGTCGCGCTGCTGCTCGGAGCCGCGGCGGGCGATCTGCGCCACCGGCGTGCCGTCGACCCACTCCGAGACCAGCACCCCGTCGGCCACCTCGACCACCTGGGGGACGCAGAAGTCCGGGTCGTCACGCAGGACCCGCGCGAACTCGCTTTGCGCCGCAGCCTCCTGCCGGTAGTCGACTTCCGCCATCACCCGAGCACGAAGCTCGGCGAACAGCCCCCGGGCATCCAGGCCCGGCGCGACGGCGCGCAACACCGGGCCGAGGCGGTCCAGCTGCCGCAGGTCAGCCGCCAGGGCCTGCCCGGCGCGTGGGTACTGCACCTTGACCGCAACCGGGCGTCCGTCAGCCCAGACGGCGCGGTGCACCTGTCCGATGCTCGCGGCAGCAGCCGGCTCGTCCTCGAACTCGACGAACCGCCGGCGCCAGCCCCTGCCGAACGACTCGGTGAGCACGTCGTGAACGATGCTGGTCGGCATCGCGGGGGCGGCCTCCTGCAGGCGGGTCAGCGCCTCGCCGTAGGCGCCGGCCAGCCGGTCGGGCAACGCGGCCTCCATCGCCGACATCCACTGCGCGCCCTTCATCGCACCGCCCTTGAGCTCGCCGAGGACCGCGAACAGCTGCTCGGCGGTTCGGGCCTGCACCTCGGCGGCGATCACCTCGGCCGGCAGACCCCCGACCCGCCGGGCCAGCCCCAGGGCCCGGCGGCCAACGTAGGCCGTCGGGACCAAGGACAGCCGTGCGCCGCGAACCAGGGCCCGCGTCGGCAGGTCACGCATACCTGCATCCTGTCACCCGCCGTCGGCCAGTCTTCCCTCCTCGTCCCGGCCGCCTGACTGGGCCACGAGGCCTAGGGGCGGAAGCGGTAACCCATCCCGGGTTCGGTCAGCAGGTGCCGGGGGCGCGATGGCTCGGGTTCGAGCTTGCGTCGTAGCTGGGTCATGTAGAGGCGCAAGTTGGCCGACTGCGTCGCGTAGGCCGGCCCCCAGACCTGGGTCAGCAGGAGACGTTGTGACATGAGCTTGCCCGGGGCGCGGACCAGTGCTTCGAGCAGGTTCCACTCCGTCGGAGTCAGGTGCACGTCCTGCACGGTGCCGTCGGCTCGGTGCCGGGTCACGAGCTTGTCGGCCAGGTCGACCGTGATGTCGGCGAACTCGACGCAGGGTGGGTCGGCCCCGTCGGCCGGTCCGACCCGACGGACGACAGCCCGGATGCGCGCGAGCAGCTCGTCCATGCCGAACGGCTTGGTGACGTAGTCGTCGGCTCCGGCGTCCAGGGCCGACACCTTGTCGGGGCCGCTGCCGCGACCCGACAGGACGATGATCGGGACGTCGCTCCAGCCCCGCAGACCATGGATCACCTCGATGCCGTCCAGGTCCGGCAGCCCGAGGTCGAGCACGACGAGGTCAGGGTCCACCGTCGCCGCCATCTGCAGCGCAACCGCGCCCCCGGTGGCCACGTGCACCTCGTGGTCTCGCGCTCGCAGGTTGATCCGCAACGCGCGGGCCAGCTGCGCGTCGTCGTCGACGACGAGAATCCGCGTCATGGTCGGCCCTCGTCCGGCGGGGCGGTTCCGTCAGTGCCGTCAGCGCCGTCAGCGCGGTCAGCACCGTAAGCACCGTCAGCGTCGTCGGCGTGGTCGGCGCGGGGCAGGGAAAGGACCATCGTGAGGCCCCCGCCCGGTGTCGGCTGCGGGGTGATCGTGCCGGCCATCGCCTCGATGAGGCCTCGGGACAGAGCCAGACCGATGCCCAGACCGGTCGTGTTGTCGGTGTCCCCAAGTCGTTGGAACGGTCGGAACATCCGCTCCTGCTCCTGCGCTTCCACGCCCGGGCCGTGGTCGATGACGAGCAGCTCCACGCGGTCACGATTGCGCTCGCCGTCGCGGTCGACGCCGTGGTCGGCGACCCGGCCGGTCACGACCGGCGGTGCGGCCTCGCTGCTGCCGTGGTGCAAGGCGTTCCCGAGAACGTTGACCAGCACCCGCATCAACAGGCCGGCGTCTGCGACGACCGGAGGAAGGGCGTCCGGGAGGTCGACGACGACGTCCGAGGCGTTCGTGCCGAGCTCATCGAGAGCCGGCGCCAGCAGCTCGTCGAGCCAGAGCGTCTGCCGTGACACGTTCAACACCCCCGCACGCAGACGCGACAGGTCGAGCAGGTCCGAGACGAGGGACCCGAGGCGGGCCAAGGACTCTTCGGCGGTCGCGAGAAGCTCTTCCCGTTCCGGCTCGGTCCACGTGACGTCGCTGCTGCGCAGACTGGTGACGGCGGCCGTGGCCGCGGCCAGCGGGGTCCGAAGGTCGTGACCGAGCGCCGCCAGCAAGGCGTCGCGAAGCTTCTCCGACGCCTCGAGCCTGGCGGCCTGGGCTGCGCTGCGGGCCAGGTCGTCACGCTCCAGCAGCGCCTGCACCTGCGCTGCGAACGCCTCGAGGATCGCGCGGTCGGAAGCACCCAGCGACCGTCCTGACAGGGTCAGCACCAGACCCTGGCCCGCCGGCATCTGGATGTCGGCCTCGGCGGGGGACTGCGGTGCGTCGGGACCTCGTGCCACGACGACGGCCCAGCCGGGCATCAAGTCCGAGCCCGTGTCGGACACCGCATCTGCGTGTCTGCGCAGCACGCTGGCAGAGGTCATCCCGAACGCGCGACGCATGTGCTCCAAGAGGGTCGGCAACGCGTCCTCGCCTCGAAGGGTGGCCCGCGCGACGTCCGAGAGGGTCCGCGCCTCTGCGGCCGCCCGGGCCGCCGCAGACGCGGTCGAGGCGGCGCGATGCACCACGCCGCTGACCAGCAGCCCGACGACGAGAAACCCCACCACGGTCCAGATGTTGCGCGCTTCACCGATCTGGAAGGTGCGTACGGGCGGGATGAACCAGTAGTTCAGCAGGCTGGACCCGAGCAGCGCGCAGAGCACCGCCGACCACTGCCCGCCCACGAGAGCCGTCACGATGACGGCAATGAGCAGAGCCAGCGCGTCGCCGGCGACACCGACGACATCACCGGCCCGCACGAGCGTCGTGGTGAGCGCGACCGGCAGCAGGACCGCGAGCGCGATGCCGCTCAGGCGACGGGTGCGGGGCAGGGCGCCCACGGCCGCGGTGTCCGGGAGCGCACTCAGCGACCCGTCGACATCGGCCGACACGTTCTGCGCCACGCCGACATCCTTGCGCACTCCATGCACGCAGGCCGCATTCCCTTGCACAACCTATGCGCGAGCGCTCCTACCGTCGGGCAGGTGCTGAGACAGCTGAACACCGCCAAGCGGATCCTCGTCGGGCGACCGATGCGCAACGACCATCTCGAAGGGACCCTCCTTCAGAAGCGGATCGCGCTGCCGGTCTTCGCCTCCGACCCCCTGTCGTCCGTCGCGTACGCCACCGAGGCGATCCTCAAGGTCCTGACACTCGGTGGGCTCGCCTACCTCTCCTTCACTCCGTGGATAGGGGCAGCCGTGGTCGTGCTCCTCACCGTGGTCGTCGTGTCCTATCGACAGGTCGTCCGCGCCTACCCCAACGGCGGCGGATCCTACGAGGTGGTGCGCGACAACCTCGGCAGCGGCCCCGCCATGGTCGTGGCCGCCTCGCTCATGGTCGACTACGTCATGACGGTGGCGGTCTCGGTGGCCGCCGGCATCGACAACATCATCTCCGCCTTTCCCGCCCTGCACGGTCAGCGGGTGACCATCGCCGTCGGGGTCATCGCCGCGCTGACGATCATGAACCTGCGCGGGACCCGCGAGTCCGGACGGGCCTTCGCCGTACCGACGTACGTGTTCGTCGCCTCGATCCTGTCCGTCGTCGGGGTCGGGCTGACCCGCGCGCTGCTCGGCAGTACCCCGGTTGCGGAGAGCGCTGGCTACACCGTGCATCCCGCGCAGTCGGGTCTGACCGGACTGGCGCTGCTGTTCCTCGCCCTCAAGGCGTTCTCGTCCGGGTGCACGGCCTTGACGGGAGTCGAGGCGATCAGCAACGGAGTGCCGGCCTTCCGCCCACCCAAGTCGCGCAACGCCGCCCGGACCCTGCTGGTCATGGGTGTCCTGGCGGTCACCATGTTCACCGGCATCACCGTGCTGTCGATCGTCGCCCGCGTCCACGTCGCCGAAGACGCGTGCGACCTGGTCGGCTTCCACGGGAACTGCCAGACCGACCCCCAGCAGACCGTGATCGCCCAGCTGGCGGCAGCGGTGTTCGGCCGGGGCAGCCTCATGTTCTACGTCGTCCAGGCCGCCACCGCCTTGGTGCTCCTCCTCGCCGCGAACACCGCGTACAACGGCTTCCCGATGCTCACCTCGCTGCTGGCCCGGCACCGGCTCATGCCGACCCAGCTTCGCACCCGGGGCGACCGGCTCGCCTACAGCAACGGCATCGTTGCCCTTGCCCTCGTGGCCGGGCTGCTCATCGTGGCGTATCGCGCCGACGTCGACCAGCTGCTGCACCTCTACATCCTCGGAGTCTTCACCTCCTTCACCCTCAGCCAGATCGGCATGGTGCGTCACTGGAACCGCGAGCTGGAGCGGGTCGTCGCGCCCGGGGTACGACGCCGCATCAACACGTCCCGCGCCCTGAACGCGTTCGGGGCCACGTGCACCGGGCTCGTGCTCGTCATCGTGCTCGTCACCAAGTTCAGCGGTGGGGCGTATCTCGTCGTCATCACCGTCCCCCTGCTGTGCCTGCTCATGCGAGGCGTCAACCGCCACTACACCCGCGTCGCCGGCGAGCTCGCGCCCCGACGCGACGCACGGTTGCTGCCCAGCAGGGTGCACGCCCTCGTGCTCGTGTCGCACTTCAACGAGCCGGCACTCCGAGCGGTCGCCTACGCCCGGGCGACGCGACCCTCGACCTTGAGCGCAGTCACCGTGTGCATCGACCCGGAAGAGTCCCAGGCGATCGAACGCGAATGGGCCGACGCCGAGCTGCCGGTCGAGCTCACCCTGCTCGAGTCGCCCTTCCGCGACATCACCACGCCCATCGTCGACCACATTCTGCGGCTGCGGTCGGACAACCCCCGAGACCTCGTCGTCGTCTTCATACCGGAGTACGTCGTGGACCGCTGGTGGGAGGGTCTGCTGCACAACCAAAGCGCCCTGCGCCTCAAGCTCCGCCTGCTCACCGTTCCGGGGGTCGTGGTCACCAGCGTCCCGTACCACTCGGAACCCGACGTCCGACGGACGCCGATCCACTCGAGGGTCACCGGGTGAGCCAGGTGGCGGGGGCCGTCGAGCCCACGATGCGGCGGGTCGCGCGGGACGACCTCGACCTGGCCGTCAGCGACGTCACCTGCTCCCGGCGACGCCGGTGGGTTCGGCGCGTGAGCCGCGGCGTGCGGCTCGCCTCACCGGAGGGCCTCAAGGGCACGTGACGCCCAGGGCCGACGCGGCGAGGTCCCGGCTCGCCTGCTCCAGTGCCCCCACCATGGAGTCGACGAGAGGGGCCGGCGCCGCCGGCGACACCGCCAGGAAGACGTCCCGGTGCGTCGAGGCGGCGCTCACCCGGGCCACGGCCAGCTGCTCGTGCGGGTGATGCCCCAGCGCCGGGACGAGCGCGATGCCCAGGCCCGCCCGCACGAGCCCCTGGATGACGCCGTAGTCGTTGCTCCGGTACGAGACGGCCGGCTCGAACCCGTGGCCGCGGCAGAGCTGACGCAGCATCGTGGCGGCGGCCGTGCCGTTACGCGTCGAGACCCAGGTCTCCTCGGCGAGGCCGGCGACGTCGACGACGTCCGTGCCGGCCTGCGGGTGGCCGGGTGGCAGGACCAGGAGCAGGTCCTCGGTGAGGAGGCGGCGGATCTTCACGCCACGTGGCCACCGCCGAGGGACCAGTGCGTACCGGTAGACGAGCGCGACGTCGAGCTCTCGTGCCAGCAGCAGCGGCATCAGCTCGTCGGGTTCGCCCTCGTCGAGCTCGACCTGGACGCGGTCGTTGCCTCGTCGGAACGCGGAGAGGGCGGCCGGGAGGAGGTGCTCACCTGCGGACGGGAAGCTGCCGAGCCGGAGGCGTCCGATGACACCCCCGAGCAGCAGGTGGATGTCGTCCTCGAGCGAGCGGAGCGACCCCAGCGCGGCGCCGCACCTCGTGACGATGAACTGGGCCACGGGCGTGGGCCGGATGCTGCGTGCGTCCCGCTCGAACAGCGAAACCTTGAGATGGCGCTCCAGCGTCGAGATCTGCTGGGACACCGCCGAGGGCGTGTATCCGAGCTGGCGCGCCGCATCGGCGAACGACCCGCACCGCACCACCGTCGTGAGGGTCCCCAGGTGCACCGGGTTGAGCATTACGAGTCCTTGTCCCGTCGCTTGATGAACGAGGCTGCCGGGGTGACGGATCGACGACCGGCTCGGCAGACATCGGCGTCCATCGCTGGAGACGATAGCCCTTCGGGCGGGAGAGGCACCCGAGAAGCCAGGGCCACGAGCACCAGCAATGCTTACCGAGACGTCAGAGCGTGGCGGTCTCCAGACCCTTCCGAAGGTGCCGGCGTGCACGGCAGGCTTCACGCGGAACGGACGAAGGAGGACGGTATGCAGCTCGACACCCTCCAGCTCATGGACGAGTGGGGGCCCGAGAAGGTCGTCTGCGTCTCCGACCGCAGGTCGGGGATGCGTGGAGTGCTCGTCATCGACAACACCGCGCGAGGCGTCGGCAAGGGTGGGACCCGGATGAGCCCGCACCTCAGCGTGTTCGAGGTGGCAAGGCTGGCCCGGACGATGACCTGGAAGTGGGCCGGGGTCGACCTCTTCCACGGGGGAGCCAAGGCCGGCATCCTCGGTGACCCGACCGCGCCGAACAAGGAGGAGGTCCTCAGGGCGTTCGCGCGAGCCCTGTCGAACGAGGTGCCGACGGAGTACGTCTTCGGCCTGGACATGGGCCTGACCGAGAAGGACGCCGCGATCATCGTCGACGAGCTCGGCGACCGTGGCGCTGCGGTCGGCCTCCCGCGCGCCTTGGGCGGCCTGCCCTACGACGAGCTCGGCGTCACCGGCTACGGGGTCGCCGAGGCGACGGACGCTGCGGCGGCAGCGATCTCGCTGCCCATCGCAGGAGCGACCGTCGCGATCCAGGGGTTCGGGGCCGTGGGTCAGGCTGCGGCCGAACGGCTCGTCGAGCTGGGCGCCGTCGTCGTGGCCGTGTCCACCGCCGAAGGGGCGATCCTCGACGCCGACGGCATCGACATCCCCAAGCTCGTCGAGCTGCGTCAGCACGTCGGGGACGGCTGCGTCGTCGAATACGGCGGGTCCGTCGCCCCCGCGGCAGCGCTCACCTCGGAGGCACAGATCCTCATCCCTGCCGCCCGCGAGGACGTCATCGACGAGGACCTCGCCTCCTCGACGTCCGCACGTCTGGTCGTCGAAGGGGCCAACATGCCGACCACTGGGGCCGCCCTCGACGTGCTGCACGGAAGGGGGGTGACCGTCGTGCCGGACTTCATCGCCAACGCCGGGGGCATCGTCGCTGCGGCGCACTCGATGGACGCGAGGTACTCGCCGTTCACCGTCGACCCGGACGCGGTCTTCCCGATGGTCTCGGCGAAGATGCGGCAGAACACCGTCACGGTCGTCACCGAGGCCCGCAACCGGAAGCTGACCACGCACGCTACGGCCCAGGACATCGCGCAGGAGCGGGTCCGGGCCGCCATGCAGCTGAGAGGCCGGCACGGCCGGCTCGGTCCCGGCGGAAGGCGAGCAGCATGAGCAGCATGAGCACGAAAGGCACGACGGTCAGCAGCACCGAGCTGCGCGCCCGCTTCGCGGCGCGCCTCTCGGCCCTCTACGGCAGCGAGGTGCCGGCGTACAACACCCTCGTCGAGGTGTCGCAGGAGGTGAACGAGCGGGTCATGTCCCGGCTCGGCCCGGACGCCGCGAGGCTCGGCACCATGGAACGGGTCACCGCGGAGCGGCACGGAGCCATCCGGGTGGGCTCACCGCGCGAGCTCGAGCAGGTCTCGCGCGTCTTCGGCGCCCTCGGCATGTTCCCGTGCGGGTTCTACGACCTCCGCGACGCGGCGCCGGCCCCGATCCCCGTCGTCTCCACGGCCTTCCGCCCCCTCGACCGGGCGGAGCTCGCGGTGAACCCGTTCCGGGTCTTCACATCGGTGCTGGTGCCGGAGGACCGTCGCTTCTTCGACGCCGACCTCGAGCACCGGTTGACGAGCTTCCTCGAGGCCCGGGAGCTGTTCCCGCCCGAGCTGCTGACGCTGGCCGACCGCGCGATCGCCCACGGCGAGCTGTCGGCGGCCGACGCCGAGCGCTACCTGGACCTCGCAACGGCCTCGTTCGCGTTGTCCCGGGAACCCGTCGACCGGGCCTGGTACTCCGAGCTCGAACGGGTCTCGGCCGTGGCCGCCGACATCGGCGGTGTCACGACGACGCACATCAACCACCTGACACCCCGCGTCCTCGACATCGACGACCTCTACGCCTCGATGCAGGCACGCGGCGTCGAGATGATCGACGAGATCCAGGGACCGCCCCGCTGGGACGGGCCCGACGTGCTCCTGCGGCAGACGTCGTTCCGAGCGCTGTCCGAGCCGCGCACGTTCCGCCATCCCGACGGCAGCCTGACCGAGGGCGCGCTGCGGGTGCGGTTCGGAGAGGTCGAGGCCCGCGGGATCGCGCTCACGCCCGCCGGCCGGGACCGCTTCGAGCAGCTGACGGCCGAGACCGACCGACGCCTCGCGGCGGGACCCGACCTGAGCCGCGCCGACGTCGCACCACAGGTCTGGGCCGAGGGGTTCCCGGGGACCGAACGCGAGCTGTGCACCCAGGGGCTGGGGTTCTTCACCGTCACCGTCGACGACGCGGTCGCGGCCGGCAACGCCGACCCCCAGCAGGCAGCTGCGCTCGAGGAGGCCACCGTCACGGGGCTGGTCGCGACCGGCGTCCTGCACCCGGTGCCGATCGTCTACGAGGACTTCCTGCCCCGGTCGGCCGCCGGCATCTTCGCGTCGAACCTGACCGACCACGGCGCCGTGGACGCCGCCGACGGTGGCGCCGACCGCGACCCGGCCTGGATGGCGCAGGTCATGGGCCGGGAGGTGATGGTTCCGGAGGAGATCTACGCCGCCGAGTCGGCGGCCTCCGTGCAAGACGTCGAGGCACTCCTGGGCCGCCGGCTCAGGTGAGACCGCGGGCTCCGACCATCTCGGCGACGATGGTCTGGGCCACCTCGATGAAGACCCGGACCGGCTCCCTGGGCGTCCCAGCGCCGCGCGTGATCAGCACGATCTGACGGCTCATGGGGTCGGCCATCTGCAGGGCGGCCAGCTGGAGGGACGGGTTGAGCCGCCGCATGAGGTCAGTCGTCACGGTCGCCCCCAGGCCTGCCGCCGCGAGCTGCAGGGAGGCACCCGTGTCGGTGACCTCGTGCACGACGCGAGGCTCGAGCCCCCGGCGTCGGAACCCGGCTCGCACCGCCCGCCCGAACTGGCTCGACTCGGGAGCCAGGATCCAGCTCAGCTCCGCCAGCTCCGTCACGGTCGCCACGCTGGCCGCGTCAGGGCCACGGCCGAAGGACCAGGCGGCCGGTGCCACGGCGACCGCGAAGGTCTCGGAGTGCAGCTCGACGACCGACAGCCCGGCATCGCGCCGCATCGGCGCATCGGCGTAGTCGAGCCCGAACGCGATGTCGACGTCCCCGTGGCGTACCGAGCCGGCCGCGTCGTCCACGTCGACCTCGCGGGACGACACGACGACCTCGGGGTACTCGGCCGCCATTCGCTCCACGACGGGAGCGAGCAGACCCACGGCCGTGCTTCCCCAGGTCCCGACGAGGAGGGGTCCGGCGGCGCCACCCTGCACAGACCTCGTGACGGTGACCGCCTCGGCCTCCAGGGCCAGGAGCCGTTCGGCGTACCCGGCCATGACACGGCCGGCATCGGTCAGCCCAAGCTGCCGCCCCGAGCGCTGCACGAGCGGTGTGCCCAGGTTCTGCTCCAGCGAGGAGAGGTGCTGCGACACGGCGCCCGCGGTGTACCCGAGGTGCTCGGCCGCCGCGGCGAGAGTTCCCCTGCGGACGAGCTCGCGCAGGGTGGCGAGCTGGGTGAGGTTCAACCTCGACGACGCGCCCACGACGAGCCCTCTCCGGACGGCTGGTGACTCGGCTGCTGACTTCAGGGATTCTAAACATCAAAGGCCAGAAAGGTTCGCTTGTCGTGAACCTTGCCGTGGCCGACGATGGCTGCGAGAGCCGACGGACCGAGGTCGTTCCCCGCGTCGCTGCTCCGTCCTCGCCCCCGACGAATCGAGGCCCACGATGGCGCAAGCCGCGAACCTGCCCACCCACGCCTCCGTCGTCGTCGTCGGCGGCGGGGTCATGGGCGTGTCCACCGCCTACCACCTAGCCCGAGCCGGCGTCACCGACGTCGTCCTCGTCGAGAGGGGCGAGCTGGGCTCCGGCTCCACGTGCAAGGCTGCCGGCGGCGTCCGTGCCCAGTTCTCCGACCGGGTCAACATCGAGCTCGGGCTGCGCAGCCTCAGGACGTTCGAGACCTTCGCGGAGACCTTCGGCCAGGAGATCGACCTGCACCAGGTCGGCTACCTCTTCCTGCTCGACCGGCCCGACCACGTTGCGGCCTTCGAGCAGAACGTGGCCCTGCAGAACGAGCTCGGCGTGCCGAGCCGGATGATCGAGGTCTCCGAGGCCAAGCAGCTCTCGCCGATGATCAGCACCGAGGGGCTCCTTGCGGCGGCGTGGTCCCCGACCGACGGGCACTGCACCCCCGAGTCGGTCGTCCTGGGGTACGCCGGCGCCGCCCGCCGTGCCGGTGCCCGCCTCGTGCGCGGCTGCATGGTCACCGACATCGCCTCCACGGGCGGCACCGTCACCGGCGTCGTGACCGACCGCGGCACCATCGCCACCGACACCGTCATCTGCGCGGCGGGTGCCTGGTCCGCGGCGGTGGGGGCCATGGTCGGCGTGGACCTGCCCGTCGAACCCCTGCGCCGTCAGATCCTCACCACCGAGGCGATCCCCGGACTGGACCCGCGGACTCCCTTCACCATCGACTTCTCCACGAGCCTCTACTTCCACTGCGAAGGGCCTGGACTCCTGCTCGGGATGTCCGACCCGGAGGAGACCCCCGGCTTCAAGCTCACGCAGTCCGACGACTGGCTGCCGCGTCTGGCCGACGCCATCGAGAAGCGGGTTCCGGTCATGGCGGAGACGGGTCTCGCCGCCGGATGGGCCGGCCTCTACGAGATGACGCCCGACCACAACGCCCTCATCGGCGAGGCTCGCGAGGTCTCCCGGTTCCTCTACGCCACGGGGTTCTCGGGTCACGGCTTCCTCATGGGCCCGGCCATCGGTGAGGTCATGCGCGACCTCTACCTCGGCCGGCCGCCCGTCATCGACGTCTCGAGCCTGCACGGCGACCGGTTCGCCACGAGCGACATCCGACCCGAGCTCAACATCGTGTGAGCCAGGGTCACGATCTTTCCAACCGACCAGCGGCCCGGCCGCGCCAGCCTCGACCGAGCGAAACCACACACCAAGGAGAACCCCATGACGACGCAGCAGACCACCCGGAGCCCCGACCTCCACAGCCTCGCCACGGAGACGGCGCGCCGCTGCGGCGTCGACATCGACGCGATCGCCGGCGACGTCGTGACCACGTCCCCGGTCAACGGCCTGCCGCTGTCCTCGGTGCGCTGGGTCGACGGCGGTGCGGTCGACGACGCCGTGGCCCGGGCCCACGCAGCGTTCCGGTCGTGGCGCACGGTCCCGGCGCCCACTCGGGGCGCGCTCGTCAAGCGTCTCGGCGAGCTGTTGGCCCTCCACAAGGAGGACCTCGGCACCCTCATCAGCCTCGAGGTCGGCAAGATCACCTCGGAGGCGCTCGGTGAGGTGCAGGAGATGATCGACATCTGCGACTTCGCCGTCGGGCTGTCACGCCAGCTCTACGGCAGGACCATGGTGTCCGAGCGCCCCGGCCACCGGCTGATGGAGACGTGGCACCCGCTCGGGATCGTCGGCGTCATCTCGGCCTTCAACTTCCCGGCTGCGGTCTGGTCGTGGAACACCGCGATCGCCCTGGTCTGCGGCGACCCGGTGATCTGGAAGCCGTCGGAGCTGGCGCCGCTGACGGCGTTGGCGAGTCACGCCATCCTGGCCCGGGCCATCGACGAGGTCGGGGCCCCGGCCGACCTCTCCCAGGTCCTCATCGGGGGCGCCGACGTCGGCCAGGCGCTCGTGGACCACCGCGGTGTTGCGCTCCTCTCGGCGACCGGGTCCACCCGCATGGGCCGGGCGGTCGGTCCGCGGGTTGCGGACCGTTTCGGCCGGTCGCTGCTCGAGCTCGGGGGCAACAACGCCGCCATCGTCACCCCGAGCGCCGACCTCGACCTCACGGTGCGGGGCATCGTCTTCTCCGCCGCCGGTACGGCGGGCCAGCGGTGCACCACCCTGCGCCGCGTCATCGCGCACACCTCTGTGATCGACGAGCTCACCGACCGGCTCGTCTCGGCCTACTCCAGGCTCCCGATCGGCGACCCGACGAGCGAGGGGACGCTGGTCGGCCCACTCATCCACGCCCGCGCCTACGAGGCGATGCAGAGCGCCATCAGGCAGGCGGCCGAGGAGGGCGGCAAGCTCGTCGCCGGAGGCCACCGCACCCTGGAGGAGACCGCCCCCGACGCCTACTACGCCGCCCCGGCCATCGTCCGAATCGACTCCCAGACGCCGGTGGTGCAGCAGGAGACCTTCGCGCCGGTGCTCTACCTCCTGCCCTACGAGACGATCGACGAAGCGATCGAGCTGAACAACGCTGTGCCGCAAGGCCTGTCGTCGAGCATCTTCACCCGCGACCAGGCCGAGGCGGAGCGGTTCCTGTCGGCCGAGGGCTCCGACTGCGGCATCGTCAACGTCAACATCGGCACGTCGGGCGCCGAGATCGGTGGCGCCTTCGGCGGCGAGAAGGAGACCGGCGGCGGACGCGAGTCGGGATCGGACGCCTGGCGTGCGTACATGCGCCGCGCGACGAACACGGTCAACTACTCCGGCGAGCTTCCCCTCGCCCAGGGCGTGAGCTTCACGGTCTGACCGGGCGCGCGCCCGGCTGTCAGAGGGTGAAGGCGTCGCGGAACCGCTTGAGGGCGAGCTCCGGGGGGCCCGAGGCCCAGGCCTCGAGGCCGACGGTGCCTCGGTAGCCCATGTCGGCGAGCGCGCGAGCCACGGCGGGGAACGCGATCTCGCCGGTCCCGGGCTCGCAGCGCCCCGGCACGTCGGCGACCTGGACCTCGCCGATCCACGGCAGCGCCCGCCGGCACAGCTCGATGAGGTTCCCCTCGCCGATCTGGGCGTGGTAGAGGTCGAGCATGAGCCGCAGGTGCGGGCTGTCGACCGCCTCGACGAGCGCCAGGCAGTCGGCAGCGCGGGCGAACGGCGTGCCGGGGTGGTCGACGTCGGTGTTGAGGTTCTCGAGGACGAACTGCACGCCCTCGCGCTCGCCGAGCTCGGCGACCCGGCTCAGGGTCTCCCGGGCCTGCAGCCACATCGCCCCCGTCACCTCGTGGGCCGGCCGGACCGGGAACCCCTTGTCGTCGAGGCCGGTCCCGTGCAGGTTGAGGCGGGGGATGCCGAGGCGCGCGGCGACGGGCACCGACTCGGCGGCCGTCGCCAGCAGCTCGTCGGCGCCATCGGGGTCCGCGAGGCGCCCTCGCACGTAGCCGGTCATCGACGAGAAGACGACGCCCTCCTGCCGGAGCGCCTCCAGCGCGTCCACGTCGTGGCGCGTCCAGTCCCAGATCTCGACGGCGAAGCCGAGCTGGTGGATCCTGCGGACCCGCTCGGTCACGGGCAGGTCGAGGAAGACCATCTCGGAGCTCACGGCGAGGGTGAACGGCCGTGCGTCGCCGGGCGTTGCGCCGCTCATGCGACGACCTCGCGGTCGTCGTCGCGGATCGTGACGGTGGTGCCGGCCTGCACGGCCTCGATGCAGGCCAGGGCGATCCGCAGGGCTGCGCGCGCGTCGTGGCCGTCGACCACCGTGGGGGTGCCGGCGCGCACGGCCGTGCAGAACGCAGCCAGCTCGGCGGCATACGCGTCGGCGAAGAGATCGGTGTCCTTGCGTGCGGTCGGCGCCGAGAGGCCGTCGACGGTCCAGAGGCTCGTCGTCAGGTGCGCGGCGCCACCTGCCTGCACCATGCCGGCCGAGCCGAAGACCTCGCCGCGGACGTCGTAGCCGTAGGCCGCCGAGAAGCTGGCCTCGGCGACGCCGATGGCACCGTTGTCGTAGCGGATCGTGACGACCGCGGTGTCGAGCAGGCCTGCACCTTTGAAGTCCGGCGCGACGAGGGCGTCGGCCATGACACTGACCTCGACGGCCCGGGCGCCGGCGTTGAACCAGTTGAGCGCGTCGAAGTCGTGGATGAGGGTCTGGGTGAAGATCGTCCACCGCGGGACGGCGCCGGGGTCGGCCAGGCCGGGGTCGCGCGTCAGCGAGCGGAGCAGCTGCGGGGTGCCGACACGTCCGGCAGCGACCGCGTCGTGGGCGGTGGCGAAGTCGCGGGCGAAGCGGCGGTTGAAGCCGACCTGCAGCGGGACGCCGGCCTGCTCGACGGCGGCGATGGCGCGGTCGGCGTCGGCGAGTGTCATGGCCATCGGCTTCTCGACGAAGACCGCCTTGCCGGCGCGGGCCGCGGCCACGACGAGGTCGGCGTGTGCCGTGCTGGCACAGGTGATGGCGACGGCCTCGATGCGCGGGTCGTCGAGGAGGGCCTGGGGGTCGGTGAGCCACTCGACCCCGAGGTCATCACCGAGGCGCCGGGCGGACGCCTCGAACGGGTCCGCGACGGCGACGAGCTCGGCCTCGGGGAGTCGACGGGCGAGAGTCGTGGCGTGGTGGGTGCCGATGCGGCCGGCGCCGATGAGGCCGACGCGTACTGGACCTGGGGCGGTCACGGGGGGCTCCTTTCGCTCCTGAACTAGAGCGCTCTAGTCCGATGGTGGGGCCAATGCCGAGTCGCCGTCAAGAGATCACCGCAGAATCGTCTGGAGCGCTCTACACTTCGGACGCATGGCGACCGCACGCGTGACGATGGAGGACGTGGCGGCACGAGCCGGAGTGTCGCGCGCGCTCGTGTCGATCGTGTTCCGCGGCGTCGCCGGGGCCTCCGAGGAGACGCGCGCCCGCGTGCTCGCCGCGGCCGCCGACCTGGACTACCGGCCGGACACCCGCGCCAGTCGGCTCGGCCGCGGCCGGACCCGGACTCTGGGTGTCACCTTCGCGGTGGGCCACGCCTTCCACGGCGAGGTGATCCGCAGCCTCTACACCGAGGCCGACGCGGCCGGGTACGAGGTGGTGCTGAGCGGCGTCACCGCCGACCGGTCCGACACGGATGCGGTCGACACGCTGCTCGCCGAGCGGTGCGAGGGGCTCCTTCTCGTGGGGAGCGGCCTCGCACCGGGTGCCATGGCGCGGCTCGCCGAACGGGTGGCGGTTGCCAGCGTGCTGCGGCCCGTCCGTGCTCGGGGAGTCGGGGTGGTGCGCACCGACGACGCACTGGGGTCGCGGTTGGCGGTCGAGCACCTGCGTCAGATCGGCCATGAGCGCATCGCCGCGCTCGACGGAGGCCGTGCGCCGGGCGCGGCCGAACGGCGACTGGGGTTTCGCCGTGGCATGGGCAGGGGGACCGGCGCGCAGGGGACGCTCCTCCCAGGAGGCCTGACGGAGCTGGACGGGGCCCGGGCGGGCCAGGCGTTCCTCGAGCTCGGGAGCGAGCAGCCCACCGCCGTGGCCGCGTTCAACGACCGGTGCGCCCTGGGTTTCATCGACGTCGTGCGCCAGGCGGGGCTGCGGGTGCCGCGCGACGTGTCGGTCGTCGGGTTCGACGACATCGAGCAGGCCGGCTACCCGCACGTGGCGCTGACGACGGTCCGCCAGGACGCCGCGAGGCTCGGTGCCGAGGCCGTCCGCGCCGTGACGTCACGGCTCGACGAGGTGGAGGTGAACGGGAGCGCCGAAGCCGTCGGTGCCGTTGTCGAGCCCGAGCTCGTCATCCGCGCCAGCACCGCCCCGCCACCGTGCTGAGGGCGGTGTCGAGGGCGGAGGGCGGCCCATGACGGGTTCGGTCCGGCGACAGGCCGCCGGACCGAACCCGTTTCGTGCGCAGGGGCCTGTTTCGCGCGGCCTCAGGCGTAGAAGGCGGGCTTGTCGATCATCTCGACCTTGACGACGCCGTCATCGGTCAGGGCCTTGACGCCGGCGTCGCAGACGCACGCTGCGGCATACCCGTCCCACGACGTGGAGCCGGTGTGCTCGCCGCGCGCCACCGCGTCGATCCACTCCTGGACCTCGGTGACGAACGCGCCCCGGAAGCGGTCGTTGTGGTCGGTGCTGATCGCGTTGCGGTGGCCCGAGCCGTCGCGCACCTCGACGGCGTTCTGGTCGGCGAGCGACACCGTGCCCTTCTCGGCCACGGCCTCGCAGCGGATGTCGTAGCCGAACTGGCAGTTGACGAAGATCTCGTCGTCGACGCGTACGCCCGACTCGGTCTCGAGGACCAGCACCAGGGGGTCCTGCAGGTGCTCGAACCGCAGGGACGTCTTCTTCGGCTTGTCGACCCGCGCGGAGACGAACTCCTCGCCGAGCAGCCAACGCATCGTGTCGATCTCGTGGATCGCCGTGTCGTTGATGGCCATGTCCCACGTGTAGTGCGCTGGCACCGTGGGGTTGCGGTGCGCGCAGTGCACCATGAGCGTCTCGCCGAGCTGCCCCGAGTCGAGCAGCGCCTTCATCTGTCGGTAGCCGTGGTCGAAGCGTCGCATGAACCCGACGGTCACCAGGCGCCGTCCGACGGCCTGCTCCGCCTCCATGATGCGCAGCGCCGCCTCGGCGGTCGGCGTCAGCGGCTTCTCGCAGAAGACCGGCTTGCCCACGGCGACCGCCGCCAGCACGTCGACCTCGTGCGCAGGTCCGTAGCTGCAGATCATCACCGCGTCGACCTCGTCCGAGCCGATGAGGTCGGCCGACGTCGCGTAGGACGTCCCTCCGATCCGTTCGGCGACCTCCTTGGCCCGGACCTCGTCGACGTCGCTCACGGCGACGACACGACCGCCCGCGATGACGCTGTGGATGCGGTCGATGTGGGCCTGGCCCATCCCGCCGGGGCCGATCATCCCGATGCGAACGGTCATGTCCTGTGACTCCTTCGTCACTTGAGGCCGAGGCCGATGGAGGCGAGGTACTCGCGCGTCTGGATGGCGTTGGGCAGCGGGTAGGACGGGTCGCAGGGATACATGTCCTGCTCGCAGACGACGTAGAGCTCCTTGTCGAGGTCGGCGAGGGCCTCGACGAGCGAGGGCATGTCCGGCGCGCCGGCAGGCGGGGCGACGGAGCAGCCCTTGGCGACGGCCAGGCCGAAGGGCCAGTCCTCGTCGTGGGCCTGCTTGACCAGGCCCTCGTCCATCGCCTTGATGTGGACGTAGGAGATGCGCTCGGGGTACCTGCGGCACAGCTCCACCGGGTCGCCGCCGCCGTAGACGACGTGGCCCGTGTCGAGGCAGAAGCCGACGTAGTCGGGGTCGGTCGCCTGGAAGATGCGGTCGATGTCCTCGGGCGTCTCGATGTGGCTGTCACCGTGCGGGTGCAGCACCATCCGGAGGCCGTAGTCCTCCTTCATGATGCGTCCGAGCCGGTCGGCGTTGGCGATGTAGGCGTTCCAGGCCTCGGTCGACAGGACGCGGTCGTCGGTGAACTCCCACGTCTTGTCGTCGCGGAAGAGTGGCGGCAGGTGGACGATGTACTCCGCGCCGACCGCGGCGTGCGTCTCGGCGATCTCGCGGAAGGTCTTCTCCGTGTCGGCCCAGGCCTCCGGCCGGTGCAGGATGCCCCATCCGGTACCGGCGACGACGCGGAAGCCGCGCTTGTCCATCTCCTCCTGGAGGCGCTTCGGATCCTTGGGGAAGTAGCCGAACGGGCCGGTCTCCATGACCGAGAAGCCGGCCTCGGCCATCTCGTCGAGCGCTGTCTCCCAATGGATCTGCTTGTCGTCCTCGGGGAACCAGACGCCCCACTGGTCGGGGCACACGCCGATCGTCAGCTTGCTGTAGCGATCGTCGGTGTTGCGGGCCTTGGACTCGGCCATGGTGCTTCCTCTCGCTTCCTCGGGTTGCGGCTCCCTCGCCGCGGGTCACCCGGTGGTCTGGTGGTGGGCGGCACTGCGCCCGGCTGGGACGGCGCGCGCTGCCGCCGCCGCCTCGTGGTGGAGCCCGGCGTGGCCGATGCGCGGCTCGTCGTACCGCAGCTCGCGGCCGTCGTGCGCGCGCAGCGTGAAGCCGCCCGGCTGGTAGAAGGGTCCGTCGATGCGCAGCGTCGCGGCCGAGCCGACGACGGTCGCGGTCGTCGGGGTGTCGCCGAGGATCGTCGCGAACAGCGAGGCGACGCCACCCGATGCCGACCGCGCCGACACGGCGATCTGCCCCTCGACGCGGTCCGGGCTCAGCGACGCCGGGGCCGGCGTCACGACCTCGGTGACCTCGTCGAGGTCGCCGAGGACCCAGCGCGCGAACCACAGCGGGTAGGTCAGCAGGTCGTACCGCGGACCACCGAAGAGGTCGGCGCGCATGATCCGGTGCTCGGGCCCGAAGTGCTCACCGAGCTCGGCCTGGACGGAGTGCACCGTGCCGAGGGCGCCGTCGTCCAGCAGCTGGCGGATGACGTCGAACTTCGGCAGGTGGGCCGACCACAGCGCCTCCATGAGGAAGAGCCCCCGCGCCGACGCCAGGGCCTCGAGCGAGGCCACCTCCGCCGCCGAGATGCCCATCGGCTTCTCGACGACCGTCGCCTTGCCTGCCTCGAGCGCGAGGCGCCCGTGCGGCAGGTGCAGGTGGTGCGGAGTCGCGACGTAGACGACGTCGACGTCGGGGTCGGCGACGAGTGCCTCGTACGATCCGTACGCCTTAGGGCGCTCCACGGGCCGGCCCGTGTCCACGCCGGCGTTGCGCACGACGAGGTCGTCGGCGAACGTGTCGGCTCCCTCGCGCGTCCTCGACCCGACGGCGAGCACGCGCTGGCGCGTGTGCCGCACCATCGCGTCGCAGAAGCGCTGCGCGATCCAGCCCGTCCCGAGGACGCCCCACCGCAGCGGCGGGGCATCCATCGGGTCCGGGGTGCGCGGTGCGGGCAACGCCGTGGGGAATGTCATCGGTCCGGTCTTCTCTTCCGGGGCTCGTGCAAAGGCCTTGTGGCTCAGTCGTTCTGGGGAAAGCCGAGGTTGAGGCCGCCGTGGCTCGGGTCGAGCCAGCGCGACGTCACGACCTTGCCGCGCGTGAAGAAGTGGACACCCTCGATGCCGTGCGCGTGCGTGTCGCCGAAGAGCGAGCTCTTCCAGCCGCCGAACGAGTAGTACGACACCGGCACCGGGATCGGCACGTTGACGCCGACCATGCCGACCTCGACGTTCCGCTGGAACGTGCGGGCCGCTCCGCCGTCGTTGGTGAAGATCGCCGTGCCGTTGCCGTACGGGTTGGCGTTGATGAGCTCGAGGCCCTCGTCGTAGGAGTGGACGCGCACGACCGACAGCACCGGGCCGAAGATCTCGTCGTCGTACACCGACATCCCCGGCCTGACGTTGTCGAAGAGCGTCGGCGCGAGGAAGTAGCCCTCGCCGTCGGAGTCCACGTCGCCCTCGCGGCCGTCGACGACGAGCGTCGCCCCGTCGGCCACACCGGAGTCGAGGTAGCCGGCCACCTTGTCGCGGTGCTGCTTCGTCACGAGCGGGCCCATGTCGCAGCCACGGGTACCGTCGCCGGTGACGAGCTTGCCCATGCGGTCCCTGATCTTGGAGACGAGCTCGTCGGCGATCGGCTCGACCGCCACGAGGGCGCTGATCGCCATGCAGCGCTCCCCGGCGGAGCCGAAGCCGGCGTTGACGGCGGCGTCGGCGGCGAGGTCCAGGTCGGCGTCGGGCAGCACGAGCATGTGGTTCTTCGCGCCGCCGAGGGCCTGGACGCGCTTGCCGTGCGCCGTACCCGTCTCGTAGACGTACTTCGCGATCGGCGTCGACCCGACGAACGACACCGACCTGACGTCGGGGTGGGTCAGCAGCGCGTCGACGGCCTCCTTGTCGCCGTTGACGACCTGCATGACGCCGTCGGGCAGGCCCGCCTCCTTCCACAGCGCCGCCACGGCGAGGGCCGCCGACGGGTCCTTCTCGGACGGCTTGAGCACGACGGCGTTGCCGCACGCGATGGCGATGGGGATGAACCACAGCGGCACCATCGCCGGGAAGTTGAACGGCGAGATGACGGCCACCACGCCGACCGGCTGGCGGATCGAGTACACGTCGACATTCGTCGAGGCGTTCTCGCTGAAGCCGCCCTTGAGCAGGTACGGGATGCCGCAGGCGAACTCGGCGACCTCCAGGCCGCGCGTCACCTCGCCGACGGCGTCGGAGAGCACCTTGCCGTGCTCGGCGGTGATGAGCGCGCCGATCTCCTGCTTGCGGGCGTTGAGCAGCTCGCGGAAGGCGAAGAGCACCTGGGACCGTTTGGCGAGCGACGCGTCGGCCCACTCCTCCCAGGCGGCCCGGGCGCTCTTGACGGCCTCGTCGACGAGAGCCGCCGAGGCCAGGTCGAGGACGCCGGTCTGCTCGCCGGTGGCCGGGTTGAAGACGGGGGAGGTGCGCTCGGCGGTGCCGGCCCACGGCCGGCCGTCGATGAGGTGGGTGATGCGGGTGGGCGTGCTCATGGTGGTCCTTCGGTGTGACAGCCGGCGGATGCCGGGGTGGTGTGGCTCAGGGGGAGACGAGCAGGGGAGGGGTGGCCCACTTGTCCAGGTAGGAGCGGATGGTGTCGCGCATGTACGTGCTCGACTCGCGGGCGCGGTCCTCCCAGGCGAAGACGCAGGAGGTGACGATGCCGTCGAAGCCGATCCGCTCGAGGCCGGCGAAGAGCTGACCGAAGTCGACCTCGCCCTGGCCGATGTCGAGATGCTGGTGCACCGTGACCTGCGCGCCGGGCGGGTTGACGATGTAGCGCAGCCCCGACGACGCGGTGTGGTCGTAGGCGTCGGCCACGTGGACCATGGTCACGAGGTCGCCTGCCTTGTCGAGGATCCCGTCGCAGTCGTTGCCCTGGTGGAAGGTGTGCGGGGCGCAGTAGAGGAACGAGACGTTCGGCGAGTTGATGCCGCGGATGATGTCGACGGCGCGCTTGCCGTCCTCCTCCCAGTCGTCGGGGTGGGGCTCGAGCACGAGCCGGATGCCCTCCTTCTCGAGCTCGGGGAGCAGCTCCTCCATCGACTGCCAGAACCTCCGCTCGCAGACTGCGGCCTGACGAGGGTTGCCGTTGAGCTCGGAGTTCATGGTGTCGACGCCCAGGTCGGAGGTGATCTGGATGGCGCGCTTCCAGTAGCGGACGGCGGCCTGGCGGTCCTCCTCGTCCGGCCCGCTCCACCGGAAGAGCGGCAGCACCGACGACACCCCGACTCCTGCCGCGCGCAGCGCGGCCCGGAAGGCGGCCACGCCGGCGTCGTCGACGCGGGGGTGGTTGAAGAAGGGGATGAAGTCCTCACGCGGCGACAGCTCGATCCACTCGTAGCCGAGGTCGGCCACGAGGGCCGGCAGCTCGAGCAGTGGCGTCTCACGGAACATGTACGGGTCGAGGGCGAGCTTCATGGGGGTGAGCTCCTTCGTCAGCCGGGTGGGTCAGCGGTCCGCGCGAGGCGGGGAGAGCAGTGGGCGCTGGGTGGCCTTGTGGTCGAGGTACTCGCCGTATGCCGTCTGCGTCGTCTCGAGGTCGCTGACCTGGGAGACCGGCACGTCCCACCACGACGCGCTGTCGGGGGCGTAGACCCTCGGGTCGGTCTCGACGTGGATGACGACGGGGCCGCCGTGGGCCGGCCACGCCTTGGCCTCCTTGACGGCCTGGCGAAGCTCGTCGACCGAGCGCACCTCGATGACGTGCGCGCCGAGCGACCGGGCGTTGGCTGCGAGGTCGACGGGCAGCACGTCGCCGTCGAGGCGACCCGAGGACTCGCCCCGGAAGCGGTAGGCCGTGCCGAAGCGCTGCGAGCCGAGGGACTCCGACAGCGACCCGATCGAGTGGAAGCCGTGGTTCTGCACGAGCACGACGACGACCTTCACCCGCTCCTGCACCGCCGTGACGAGCTCCGTCGGCATCATCAGGTAGCCGCCGTCACCGACCATCGCGAAGACGTCCCGGGACTCGTCGGCGAGCCGGATGCCGATCGATGCCGGCACCTCGTAGCCCATGCAGGAGTAGCCGTACTCGACGTGGTAGGCCTTGCGGTCGCGGACGCGCCACAGCTTGTGGATGTCACCCGGCATCGACCCGGCCGCGCAGAGCACGACGTCGCGCGGGTCGGTCAGCTCGTTGACGGCGCCGAGCACCTGCCCCTGGGTCAGCAGGCCCTCGGCCAGCGTGTCCGTGACGTCGCTCGACGGGTTGAAGGCGCGCTCGACAGCCGAGTCCCACTCGGCCCAGAGCGCGGCCTGGCGCGAGCGGTAGGCATCGTCGACGGCATACCCCTGCAGGGCCTCGGTCAGCGCCGTGAGCGCCTCGCGGGCGTCGGAGACGACGGCGAGGCCCGAGTGCTTGCCCGCGTCGAAACGGGCGACGTTGATGTTGACGAAGCGGACGTCGTCGCCCTGGAAGGCCGTCCGCGACGCGGTGGTGAAGTCGCTCCAGCGCGTGCCGATCCCGATGACGAGGTCAGCCTCCGCGGCGAGGGCGTTCGCCGCCGTCGTCCCGGTCGAGCCGATGGCCCCCATCTGCTGCGGGTGGCCGTGGGGGAGCGAGCCCTTGCCGGCCTGCGACTCCCCGACCGGGATGCCGGTGGCCTCGCAGAAGGCGCGCAACGCGTCCTCGGCACCGGAGTAGTGCACGCCGCCACCCGCGACGACGAGGGGGCGCCTGGCCGAGCGGACGAGCTCGGCGGCGTCGGCGATGTCGACGGCCTCGGGCAACGGTCGGGCGATGCGCCACACGCGAGCCGCGAAGAGCTCGACCGGCCAGTCGAAGGCCTCGGCCTGGACGTCCTGGGGCAGCGCGATGGTGACGGCACCGGTCTCGACCGGGTCGGTGAGGACCCGCATGGCGCCCAGCAGCGCCGACGGCAGCTGCTCGGGACGGCTGACCCGGTCGAAGAACCTCGACAGCGGGCGGAAGGCGTCGTTGACCGTCACGTCACCGGAATGCGGCTGCTCGAGCTCCTGGAGCACCGGCGCGCTGACGCGCGTCGCGAAGGTGCCGGAGGGCAGCAGCAGCACGGGGATCCGGTTGATCGTCGCCAGGGCGGCGCCGGTGAGCATGTTCGTCGAGCCCGGCCCGACGGACGCGGTGCACGCCCACGTCTGGAGACGGTCCTTCTGCCGGGCGTAGGCGACGGACGTGTG
The DNA here is from genome assembly GCF_056755255.1 of Monashia sp. HAY1-5C. Lineage (NCBI taxonomy): Bacteria > Bacillati > Actinomycetota > Actinomycetes > Micrococcales > Intrasporangiaceae > Intrasporangium > Monashia sp. HAY1-5C. The sequence continues at coordinate 31,926 of NZ_JBPGXG010000030.1, forward strand.
CACCATCGCCTGCTCGTTGCGAGCGAGGACGTACGGGAGGTGCTCCTCACCGTCGGCCAGCTCGTTCTGCAGCAGCGCCTGTCCCAGGCCCGCGACGTTCCCGTGGCCGAAGATGCCGAAGCAGCCGGCGAAGAGCTTCTGCCGCTCGCCGTCGCGCTCGCTCCACTGGTTGGCGAGGAAGCGGACCACGGCCTGTGCCACGGTGAGCCGCACGGTCTGCTGGTCGTCACGCGTCATCGGGTGCCTCCAAGCGGCAGTCGAGGGTCGACCGGCTGGTCGGCCCAGGTGTCGCGGACCCAGCCGTGTGCCGGGTCGTCGCAGATGAGCCACGCGCGCTCCTCGCCGGGGCCCGCCATGACGTTGAGGTAGTAGAGGTCGTAGCCGGGAGCGGCGATCGCGGGTCCGTGCCAGCCGTGCGGGACGAGCACGACGTCGCCCGCCCGCACCTCCGCGAGCACGTCGATCGGCCGGTGCTCCGTGCCGTAGACGCGCTGGTAGCCGATGGGATCGGTGGCCGCGGCCTCGGGCGAGCCCGCCTCGGGCGCCACCTCGAAGTAGTAGATCTCCTCGAGCTGCGTCTCCTCACCCGGCCGCTCCTCGTCGTGCTTGTGCGGCGGCCAGGAGCTCCAGTTGCCGGCCGGGGTCACGACCTCGCAGGCGATGATCGAGTCCGCCTCGAGGACGTCCGGGACGCCGAAGTTGCGCACCTCGCGGGAGGCGCTGCCTGCGCCACGGAGCTCGACGGGCACGTCGCTCGCGCTCACGTGCCGGAACGCGAACCGCGCCTCGGCAGAGGGCGTCACGGCGAAGACGACGGCCACACGGGCATCCCCGACCGCGGTGACGCCCAGGCCGGTCCCAGCGGGGACGTAGGCGACGTCCGTCGCGCCCTCGAACACGGAGGCGCGACCCTCGAGCTTCGCCTCGTGACGGCCGTCGGGCCCCTCCGCCGCGACGACGACGGACCCCGACAGCGGCACGACGACGTGTTCGCGGGGCCCGGGCCCGAGAGCGCGCGTCTCACCGTCGGCGAGCCGGCCGGCATACATCCCGGTGTGCTCCCAGCCGGTGGTGTCGGGCTCTATGACGACGTCCCAGCCGTCGCGCGACGCGGTGCCGTGCGGCCGGTGCCAGCTCATGCTGCACCACCCTCGGCGCCGTGCACGAGGTGGGCCGCGATGTCGACGGCGGCGGCCACGTCGCCGTCGGGCGGGAAGAGCAGGGCGCGGCCGACGACGAGGCCACGCACGGCGGGCAGCTCCAGCGCCCGGCCCCACGACGCGTACGTGTCGTCCGGGTCGCCTTGCGGGTCGCCGCCGAGCAGCAGCGTCGGCAGCGTCGTGGCGTCCATGACGCGGTCGAGCTCGTCGACGACGGGCAGCTTGAGCCACGTGTAGGCGCTCGAGGCGCCGAGGCCGGCGGCGATGTGGATCGACCGGATCGTCGAGTCGGGGTCGAGCTGGTTGACGACGCGGCCTGCCCGGCGGATGGACAGGAACGGCTCGACCATGGCCATCACCCGCCGCTCGGCGAGCTCGGTGACCGCCTGCGCGCTCGCCTGCAGGGTCGCAACCGTGCTGGGGTCGTCCAAGCAGATCCGGGTCAGCATCTTCCCGCCGTCGAGGCCGCGGGCGGCGATCTCGGCAGCGGTGTAGGCGGTGAAGCGGTCATCGAGCTCGAAGCTGGCGCCCTGGAGGCCGCCGCGGTTCATCGAGCCGATCGCGACCTTGCCCTCGAGCGCGCCGAGCAGGAGCAGGTCGTCGAGCACGTCGGGCGTGCCGAGCACGCCGTCGACGCCGGGACGCTGCAGCGCGGTCACGAGGCGCTCGAGCAGGTCGCTGCGGCTGGCCATCGCGGCGCCGGCCCCACGGACCCCCAGCGCGCCCCGGGCCGGGTGGTCGGCGGCGACGAGCAGCATCCGGCCGTCCTCGCGGACGAGAGGTCGGCGCCCGCGGGCCGCCCAGGCGGCTGTGATGCGCTCGGGCTCGCGCACCCGGATCTCGGTGAGGTCCCGGACGCGGACGGTGGCGCCGACGGGCGTGGTGGTCATCGTGCCTCCTCGGTGACGCCGGCGAACGGTGAGGCGTGCCGGTCGGGGGTGGCCAGGCGTTCCTCGACCTCGGCAGAGGTCGGCATCGCGGTCGAGCACTCGAGCCTTCCCGCGACGATCGCACCCGCGACGTTCGCGAACTCGAGGACGCGGGTCAGGTCCCACCCCTCGAGCAGGCCGTGGCACAGCGCGCCGCCGAACGCATCCCCGGCTCCCAGGCCGTTGACGACCTCGACGGGGTGGGGCCGCACCTCGACGCGCTCATCGCGCGTCGCGGCGAGCACCCCCTTGGGGCCCTGCTTGACGACCGCGAGCTCGACGCCGCGCTCGAGCAGCGCGTCGGCCGCACGCTGGGGGTCCGTCTCGCCGACGGCGACCTCGCACTCGTCGCGGTTGCCGACGGCGACGGTCACGTGCTCCAGGGCGCGACCGACCTGCTCGCCGGCCTCGGCCGCGTCGGACCAGAACATCGGGCGGTAGTCGAGGTCGAGCACCGTGTGGGCGCGGCGGCCGCGGGCCGCCCAGCCACGGAAGTGCGCCGAGCGGCTGGGCTCCTGGGAGAGACCGGTGACGGTCGACCAGTAGACGCCCGCGTCACGAATGGCCTCGAGCGGCATGTCCTCCGGCTCGATCATCAGGTCGGGAGCGATGGGGTAGCGGTAGAACCAGAGCGGGAAGTCGTCCGGGGGGAAGACCTCGCAGAAGGTGACCGGGGTGGGCGGCCCGCTCACCGCGGAGACGAACGCGTCGTCCACGCCGAACTCGCGCAGCGCCTCGTGGACGTAGCGGCCGAACGGGTCCTGGCCGGTGCGCGTGATGAGGGCGGTGCGGTGCCCGTGACGGGCTGCCGCGACGGCCACGTTGGTCGCACTGCCGCCGAGGAACTTCTGGAAGGTCTGCACCTTCTCGAGCCCCACGCCGTGCTGGAGCGGGTAGATGTCGACGCCGGTGCGCCCCGTCGCGACGACGTCGAAAGCGCGGTCCGATGTCGTGTCGCTGGCCGTCGTGGTCGGGCTGGTGGTCGCGTCGGTCGTCGCGGTGGTCGGGTGGGTGCTCATCGTGGCCGGGTCCCTCACAGGCTGGGGATCTCGTCGAGCGAGACACGGCGGCGCTCGTGGCGGGAGAGCTCGCAGGCCTCTGCGACGCGGAAGGCCTGGAGAGCGTCCTCGACCGTGCACGGCGAGGCCAGCGTGCCGCGAGCGACCGCGGCGAAGGCCGTCAGCTCGGCACGGTAGGCCGGCAGGAAGCGCTCCATGAAGGACCAGTGGCGTGGGCCCGAAGGGTAGGTGGCGCCCGGCTCGGCGGAGGTGACCGCGAGGGAGTCGTCGTAGCCCACCCCGAGCGTGCCCTCGCTGCCGAGGACCTCCATGCGGACGTCATGGCCGGCGCCGTTGTAGCGGGTGGCGGACAACGACACGAGCGTGCCGTCGTCGAGGGTGAGCACGGCCGCGGCGGTGTCGACGTCGCCGGCCTTCGAGAAGAAGTCGGCGCCCTTGTTGGCGCCGGTGGCGTAGACGGAGTCGACCTCCCGACCCGTGACGAACCGGATGATGTCGAAGTCGTGGATGGAGCAGTCGCGGAAGAGGCCGCCGCTCGTGGGGATGTAGGTGGCGTGCGGCGGTGCCTGGTCGTGCGTCTGCGCCCGGATGCTGTGCACGAACCCGAGCTGCCCGGTGGCCACGGCCTGCTGCGCGCGCTGGTACCCGCGGTCGAAGCGACGCTGGAACCCGACGTGGACCGGTGTGGTCGTGGCTCGGACGAGCCGCGCGAGGTCGAGCGTCTCGTCGAGCGTCGCGGCGACGGGCTTCTCGCAGAACGTCGGGACACCGGCCTGCAGGCCGAGCCGCAGAAGGGGCGCGTGCCCGGGCGTGGCGGTGGCGATGACGAAGCCGTCGACGCCGGAGGCGAGCAGCTCTGCCGGCGACGCCGCGAAGCCGACCTCGAGCTTGTCGGCGACCGCACGGGCTGCGTCGGCGTCGAGGTCCGCCACGACGACCTCGTCGACGTCCGCGAGGTCGCGCAGGGTCTCGGCGTGGAACGCCCCGATGCGGCCGACTCCGGCCAGTCCGATGCGCATGCGCTCTCTCCCTCGGGTGGTGTCGGTGGTGGAACGATCGTCCAGCCCGCCGGCAGCCCTGTCAAGCAAATGTCAGAACATTATGATGTTTGCTCAATTGCTTGACAGGGCATCCAAACCAGAGGCATCCTCCAATCGCTGGCACTGACGCCGCGACCGGCCCGCATCGACGGAGGTGGCCGTCCACGGCGCACTGACCAGTGTGGCCACCGGTGATGCACCACATCAGCGGTTCACCCAGGACCCGCGCACCCTTCGGGCGAGGACCTCGCCCCACACCGTCCACTCGGACGCGACGCAGCCAGACCTCGCAACTGCACACGACATGCACAGCACCCGGGTCGAGCTGACCCAGGCTCCCTTCCGGCCCGCACGCCTCATGTGCCAAGGGGCACACGGCATCCGGGCTCACCTGATCGACGGGACCACCGTCACAGCACGTCGCGCCATTCGGCGACCGGGCCACCGCGACGCAACGAAAGGACTCAACGATGACTCCGACTAGGACTCGCAAGAGCCTGACGGTCGCAGCCGGCACGGCCGTGGCCGCGGCCATCGCCCTCGGCGCCTGCAGCGGCGGCGGCGCTCCCAGCACCACCTCGACGGGCTGTCTCTTATACACATCTCCGAGCCCACGCGAGAGAGCTACAGCG
>NZ_JBPGXG010000031.1:0-36337 GCF_056755255.1 Monashia sp. HAY1-5C
CCCCCCCCCCCCCCCCCCCCCCTCTCCCAAACAGAAGACGGCCTACTAGATGTAGCTCCGTCTCGTGGGCTCGGAGATGTGTATAAGAGACAGGTCCACACCCCCGCGACGCCGGGTCCGGCCGTCCACAGGGCGGGCCGGGACGCTGGTTCGGCCCTGTCGGGCGGCCCAGGCTGGTCCCGTCCCGGCACCACCGGCAGCGACCGCCGAGGGAGTCGCAGGACCCCGACGAGACCAACAGCAGGAGCATTCATGGGCACCGAGACGACGACGAAGCGCGGCACCCGCGCCGCGAGCCCCGACCCCGCCGAGAACGCCCGCAACGAGGTACGGCTGCGGGGCCGGGTGGGTGCGGCCGCGGAGGAGCGCGTCCTGCCGAGCGGAGACGTCATCGCCACCTTCCGTGTCATCGTGCCGCGGCCCCCGGCGAGGGCCGTCTCGGCCAGCGTCGACACCCTCGACGTCGTCTGCTGGGCGGCTGTGCCACGGCGCGCCGCCGGACGCCTCGAGGCCGGTGACGTCGTCGAGGTCGAGGGTGCGCTGCGGCGCCGCTTCTTCGGGGTCCCGGGCGGCCGGTCGAGCCGCTACGAGGTCGAGGCGGCACGGGTCCGACGGGTGTCCGGAGGGCGGCGGGCCGGCACCTAGACTCTGCTGCCATGACCGACGCCGTCCAGTCCGCCCCGTCCGGAACCGCGCACAGCCGACGCGGCGTCTTCGAGGTCGGCGAGCGCGTCCAGCTGACCGATCCCAAGGGCCGACTGCACACCATCACCCTCGAACCCGGGCGTGAGTTCCACACGCACCGCGGCTTCCTGCGTCACGACGACCTCATCGGTGCGCCCGACGGCTCGGTCGTCGTCAACACCGAAGGTGTGGAGTACCTCGCCCTGCGACCCCTGCTGTCCGACTGGGTCATGTCGATGCCCCGCGGCGCCGCTGTCGTCTACCCGAAGGACTCCGGACAGATCGTCCAGATGGCCGACATCTTCCCGGGAGCCACGGTCGTCGAGGCCGGGGTCGGCAGCGGCGCCTTGTCGATGTCGTTGCTGCGCGCCATCGGGGAGCAGGGGCGGCTGCTCTCGTTCGAGCGGCGGGCCGACTTCGCCGACATCGCCCGGGGCAACGGCCGCGCGTTCTTCGGCGGCGACCACCCGGCCTGGACCGTGACCGTCGGCGACCTCGTCGAGACCCTTCCAAGCGTCGTGGAGCCGGGCACGGTCGACCGTGTCGTCCTCGACATGCTCGCCCCGTGGGAGTGCCTCGACGCCGTCGGTGACGCCCTCGTGCCCGGTGGTGTCCTCATCTGCTACGTCGCGACGACGACCCAGCTGAGCCGGGTCGCCGAGGGTGTCCGGGCCCACGGTGGGTTCACCGAGCCATCGGCCTGGGAGTCGCTCGTGCGGGGTTGGCACCTCGAGGGCCTCGCGGTCCGTCCGCAGCACCGCATGCACGGCCACACGGGCTTCCTCATCACCACCCGCCGGCTCGCCCCGGGGGTCCTCGCACCCGAGCGCAAGCGACGTCCGGCCAAGGGCGCCTACGGTGAGTCCGGCTCGGGTGACGCCGCGCCCGCCGGGCCCGGCCTCGACCCGTCGGCGGGTTCCGGTTCGCTCGCCTCCACCGACGTCCCGGACGACGCCTGGACCTCGGAGGCGCTCGGTGAACGTGTCAAGAGCGACAAGTCGATCCGGCGCGCGCGGCGGTCAGTGGCTGGAACGTCCGACTAGATCGGCCCGCAGCGGGTTAGGGTCGAGACGTCACACGTGGTGCGAGTGACGGATGAGGAGGCCGAGATGTCGGACGACGTCTTCAACCCAGACCGCGACGACGTGAGTGGTGCGGGCACCCCGGAAGCCGGCCAGCGCGAGCTCGACGCCCTGCGCTCCGAGGTCCGGGCGCTCCGCGACGCGGCGCGCACATCGCCCCAGCGCACGCGTGAGCTCGAGGCGCGTCTCGCCCACGTGCAGACGAGCCTGTCCACGCTGTCGGCGCAGAACGAGCGTCTCGTGCGCACCCTCAAGGAGGCCCGCGAGCAGATCGTCACCCTGAAGAAGGAGGTCGACCGGCTTGCCCAGCCGCCGAGCACGTACGGCGTCGTCGTCGACGAGCCGGCCGACGGAGCCGTCGACATCCTGACCGGTGGGCGCAAGATGCGCGTGGCCGTCAGCCCTTCCGTCGACGCCGCCACGCTCGGTGTCGGTCGGGAGGTCATGCTCAACGAGGCGCTCAACGTCGTGTCGGCGCACGGCTACGAGCGCGTCGGCGAGGTCGTCACGGTCAAGGAGAAGCTCGAGGACGGCCGCGTCGTCGTCGTGACGCACGGTGACGAGGAGCGCGTCTGCCGCCTCGCCGAGCCGCTCACCCACGAACACGTCCGGGTCGGGGACTCCCTGACGCTCGATGGCCGCGCCAACTTCGTCCACGAGGTCGTTCCCAAGCTCGAGGTCGAGGAGCTCGTCCTCGAGGAGGTGCCCGACGTCGGCTACGAGGACATCGGTGGCCTGGGCAGCCAGATCGAGCAGATCCGCGACGCCGTCGAGCTGCCGTTCCTCCACCCCGAGCTGTTCAAGGAGCACGCGCTCAAGCCGCCCAAGGGAGTCCTGCTCTACGGCCCGCCCGGCTGCGGCAAGACCCTCATCGCCAAGGCGGTCGCGGCGTCCCTGGCCCGCCAGGTCGCCACCCGCGCGGCCCAGGCCGGTGAAGCCGACGGGTCGGACAAGAAGAGCTACTTCCTCAACATCAAGGGCCCCGAGCTGCTCAACAAGTACGTCGGCGAGACCGAGCGGCACATCCGGCTCATCTTCCAGCGGGCCCGCGAGAAGGCGTCCGACGGCACGCCCGTCGTCGTCTTCTTCGACGAGATGGACTCGCTGTTCCGCACCCGCGGGTCCGGGGTCAGCAGCGACGTCGAGACGACGATCGTGCCGCAGCTGCTCGCCGAGATCGACGGCGTCGAGCGACTCGAGAACGTCATCGTCATCGGCGCCTCGAACCGCGAGGACATGATCGACCCGGCGATCCTGCGCCCCGGGCGCCTCGACGCGAAGATCAAGATCGAGCGACCCGACGCCGAGAGTGCGCGCGACATCTTCAGCAAGTACCTGACCCCGTCGCTTCCGCTGCACGAGCACGACCTCGCCGTCAACGGCGGCGACCGGGACGCGACCATCGAGGCGATGATCACGGCCGCCGTCGAGCGGATGTACTCGGAGATGGAGGAGAACCGCTTCCTCGAGGTGACCTACCAGGGCGGCGACAAGGAGATCCTCTACTTCAAGGACTTCAACTCCGGCGCGATGATCCAGAACATCGTCGACCGGGCCAAGAAGCTGGCGATCAAGGAGTTCCTGACCACCGGCCAGAAGGGCATCCGCGTCGAGCACGTCCTCACCAGCTGCGTCGACGAGTTCAAGGAGAACGAGGACCTGCCCAACACGACGAACCCCGACGACTGGGCCCGGATCAGCGGCAAGAAGGGCGAGCGCATCGTCTACATCCGGACCCTGCTCAAGGGCAAGGACGGCACCGAGCCCGGCCGGTCGATCTCGACCGCCAACACGGGCCAGTACCTCTGAGCCGCAAGGCTGTTCACTCACGAACGACGACTCACCCGCGAGGGCACGCCAGCCCAACAGGAACACCGCGAGCACGACCGAGGCGACGACGACGAAGCTCGGGGCGGTACCCGCGCCGGTGAGGTGGCGCAGCAGGATGCCGAACAGCACGGTCGCGAACCAGACCGTGACGCCCGGGCCCAGGTCCACGGGCCAGCGGTGGCGAAGGACCCGGACGACGAGCCAGCCCACCCAGCAGCCCACCAGGAACGGCCATGCGGTCGCGAGCGTGCCGATGACCGAGCCGGCCTCGGCGTGGCTCGCCCGACCGATCGCGGCGAAGACGACGACGAGGGCGATGTCGAGCGCGAGGGCGACGACGGGGCGACGCAGGCCCGTCCCGCGCGGCGAGGAACGGGCGGCACCTCGCCCATCGGCGCGGGTCCCGGTCGGCCGGCTCATGCCGGCGCGTCGAAGGGCAGCTTGGCCTGGGGCGGGGCGTGCGTCGGGTCGACTCCCTCGAACAGCGAGCTGATCGAACGGCCGTGGTGGATCCGGCTGATGGCCTCGGCGAAGAGCGCCGAGACGGAGCGGACGGTCAGCTCGGGCCAGCCGTGCGGAGGGGGCACGGTGTCGGTCGTGACGACCTCGGTGACGAAGGGGTGTCCCCGCAGCCGTTCGACGGCCTTGCCCGCGAACAGCCCATGCGTGCAGACGATGGCCGCCTCGGTGGCGCCGGCGTCCTTCAGTCGGTCGAGCAGCTCGAGCATCGACCCGCCCGTGGCGATCTCGTCGTCGAGGATGATGGCGCGCCGTCCGGACACGTCGCCGACGATGGAGTCGATGACGACGCGGTCGTCGGCGACCCGCTGCTTCGAGCCGGCGGCGACGGGCAGGCCGAGCAGCCGCGAGAACTGCGTGGCCACCTTGGCGTTGCCGAGGTCGGGACTCACGACGATCGAGTCGGTGAGGTCGGTTTCGCGGAAGTGGTCGGCCAGGACGCCGATGGCCGTGAGGTGGTCGACCGGCGTGGAGAAGAAGCCGTGGACCTGCGGGGCGTGCAGGGCCATCGTCAGGACGCGGTGGGCGCCGGCCGTCGAGATCATGTCGGCGACGAGACGCCCCCCGAGCGAGATGCGGGGGGCGTCCTTCTTGTCCGAGCGCGCGTACGCGTAGTGCGGCATGACAGCCGTGATCTGGGCGGCGGAAGCGCCCCGGGCCGCGTCGATCATGAGGAGCAGCTCCATGAGGTGCTCCTGGGTCGGCGGCACGAGCGGCTGGACGATGTACACGTCGCGCCGGCGACAGTTGGCCAGCAGCTGGGCCTGCAGGCAGTCGTTGCTGAACCGCTTGAGGTCCACGGGGGAACGGGTCACTCCGAGGTGGCCGCAGATCCGGTCGGCGAGCGCCGGATGAGCCGAGCCGCTGAACACGACGACATCGTTCACTTCGAGTCATCCCTCTCGAGGTCCGCGTGCCACGCAGACTAGCCGACCCGCCGCGCGGTGTCGCGGCGCCGAACTCACGGCTGCGTGGGGCACCATGAGCAGGTGTCCAGCGAACCCGGTCAGCAGCAGACGGCCGCGGAGCCGTCTGCGCCGGAGGAGGAGCGCCACCCCGCGCGCGCCGTCGCGACGTCCGCCGCCTCCACCCAGCCGACGGACCCCACCCGTCCGACAGTCCCAGCCCACTCGGACGCCGGTGACGCCGGTGACGCGGACACCGAGGCACAGCTGATCGACCCCGCGGTCCCGCCCCCCGTGCCGGCCGCCGACGTCGAGGTCGTTGAGCCCCCGATCCCGGTTCGCGTCCGCCGCCCCGCCGACGTCGTGCGCCTCGTCGTCGTCGTGCTGCTGCTCGTCCTCGGACTCGTCCTGGCCGACATCGCGTCCGGTACGCGCGGCGCCGTCGAGCAGGACCTCACCGACGCCACGAGCGGCCTCCCGCGCGTCCTGCTGACGTTGCTGGCCTGGATGAGCGGCATCGGCGTCCTGCTCCTGCCCATCGGGGTGGGCATCGACCTCGTCGTGCGCCGGCGCGGGCTCCAGCTCATCCAGGCGCTCGGGGCCGCCGTCGTCGCGGGAGTGCTCGTCATCGTCCTCGCGGTGCTCGTGCAGACCGGCAACGGCGGCTTCCTCACCGACGTGCTCACCCGCCCGACGACGACCGGACACACCGGGCCGCTCGACATCGTCGTCGTGTCGACCGTGTCGCTGCTCACCGTCGCGGACATCTCCGGGCGCAAGTGGATCTGGCCGGCCGCGGTCACCGTCGTCATCGCGACCCTCGTCACCACCCTGCTGTCGGGGGCCATGACGCTCGCGGCGCTCACCGCCTCCCTGCTCATCGGCTGGCTCGTCGGGCTCGCCTTCCGGCTCGCCTTCGGCGTCACGACGACGCGGGCGCCGGGCCGTGAGGTGGCCGACGTCCTCGTCGCCACCGGGCTGCGACTGCGGCGGCTCGAGCTCGTCGACGCCAACGACGCCGGGGACCGGCGCTACACGGCGACGGCGGACGACGCCGACGCCTCGGGCGCCGACCCGACGGACGCCGGCGCCTCGGGCGCCGACACGTCCACTCGCACCCTCGACGTCCACGTCGTCGACCGCGACACGTTCGGCCTCGCCTCGGGCCGGCGCTTCCTCCGGGTCCTGCGACTGCGCAGCGGGTTCACGCGCGCACCGGCGCTGACGCTGCGCTCGGAGATCGAGCACCGCACGCTCATGGGCCTGGTCCTCGACGACCTCGGCATCCGGGCGCCGCGGCCGGTGTCGGTGGCCGAGGTGGGTGCATTCTCGGCCGTCATCGCCTACGACCAGCCCGAGGGCACGCCGATCACCGAGGTCGGCCCGGCGCTCACCGACACCCAGCTGGCGGCGGTCTTCCGGCTGTCCGAGACGCTGCACCGCCGCCGCGTCGCCCACCGCGCCCTGAGCCCGCAGAACGTCCTCGTCGACGGCGACCGGGTCGCCCTCGCCCGGCTCGGCAGCGGTGACGTCGCCGCCGACGACATCAGCCTGCGCATCGACCTCGCCCAGCTGCTGACGACGGTCGCGCTCGCCGTCGGGGCCGAGCGGACCGTCCGGGCCGCGATCGAGACGCTCGGTGAGGACGCCGTGCTGCGGGCCGTGCCCCTGCTGCAGGCCGTCGCCCTGACGCCGGACACCAGGGAGGCGCTCCGCGAGCGCCGCGGCGTCCTGAAGGACCTCCGCGGCAGGCTCGTCGACCTGCGCCCGTCCATCGAGCACGTCGAGCCGGTCCAGCTGCGGCGTGTGTCCGCGCGGGCCGTCGTCACCGTCATCGGTGGCGTCGTCGCCGCCTACTTCATCCTGACCCAGCTGGCCCAGGTCGACCTCTCGACGGTCTTCCGCCAGGCCGACTGGCGCTGGGTCGTGGGTCTGGTCGTCTTCGCGGCCGCGACGTTCGCCGGCGCCTCGGTCGCGCTGGCAGGGGCCTCGCCGATCCACCTGCGTTTCGTGCGGACGTACATGACCCAGCTCGCCGTGGCGTTCAGCGGCCTCGTGGCGCCGGCGGCGGTGGGCAACATCGCGCTCAACACCCGCTACCTACAGACGTCGGGCCTGACGCCGACCCTCGCGGGGGCCAGCGTCGGTGTCGCCCAGGTGGCCCAGTTCTGCTCGTACTTCGTGCTGCTCGTCATCTCCGGCGTCCTCGCGGGTACCGGGCCCTCGGTCTCGTTCAGCCCGTCGCCGGTGCTCGTCGCGGGGATCCTCGCGGTCGTCATCGCGGTACTCGGACTGCTCGCCGTCCCGCGCATCCGGGCGCTGCTCACCGAACGCGTCATGCCGCACGTGCGCTCGGCCCTGCCGCAGGTGCTCGAGACGTTCCAGCACCCCCAGCGGTTGCTGCAGCTGCTCGGTGGCGCGCTCCTGCTCGACACCTCGTTCGTCGCCGCGCTCGTCTGCGCCACGCGCGCCCTGGGGGAGCAGCCCGCCGTCGCCTCGGTGGCGGTCGTCTACTTCGCCGGCGCCATCATCGGCTCCGCCGTGCCGACGCCCGGTGGCCTGGGCGGCATCGAGGCGGCGATGTCGGCCGGCCTCATCGCCGTCGGCGTCCCGAGCGGCGCGGCGGTCTCGGCCGTCATCCTCTACCGGCTCGCGACCTACTGGCTTCCCATCCCGTTCGGCTGGGGGGCCCTGAACCGACTCCAGAAGGTCGGGGCGATCTAGCCTCGCGTCACGAGCGCTGCGCTGGCGGGCCGCCCGTGCGGTCGCCGGCGCCGAGGCGTCCGCGGCCGCGCTGCCCCGGCCCGTTAGGGTCGGGCCATGACGGTGCGTCGGATCATGGGACTCGAGACCGAGTACGGCATCTCGGTGCCCGGCGACCCGCTCGCCAACCCGATGTTCCTGTCGGGGCAGGTCGTCAGCGTCTACGCCGCCGCGCAGGGCATCCGCTCCAACCAGTCGAGCTGGGACTACGCCTTCGAGGACCCCCTGCGCGACGCGCGCGGCTGGCAGCTGGACCGGCAGACCGCCGATCCGAGCCAGCTCACCGACGTCGAGGACCCGACGCTGGCCAACGTCGTGCTGACCAACGGCGCCCGCTACTACGTCGACCACGCGCACCCCGAGTACAGCTCGCCGGAGGTGACGCGGCCGCGCGACGCGGTGACGTGGGACCGGGCCGGTGACGCCGTGGCGCTGGAGTCGGTCCGGCTGCTCGCGTCGCGCCCGGGTCAGGCGCCGGTCAACCTCTACAAGAACAACGCCGACGGCAAGGGCCAGTCCTACGGCACGCACGAGAACTACCTCATGCCGCGTCGGACGCCGTTCGCCGACATCGTGCGCCACCTCATCCCGTTCTTCGTCACGCGCCAGGTCGTCTGCGGCGCCGGGCGCGTCGGGCTCGGGGTCGACAGCAGGGGAGCGGGCTACCAGATCTCCCAGCGCGCGGACTTCTTCGAGACCGAGGTCGGCCTCGAGACGACGCTCAAGCGCCCGATCATCAACACCCGCGACGAGCCGCACGCCGTCGCCGACCGGTACCGCCGGCTCCACGTCATCATCGGCGACGCCACCCACCTCGACGTCGCGACGCTGCTCAAGATGGGGACCACCTCGCTCGTCCTCGGCATGATCGAGGACGGCCAACTCACGCAGGACTGGTCCGTGCGGCGACCGGTGGCGGCCCTGCAGACCGTGTCGCACGACCCCGGCCTCACCGCCAAGGTCGAGCTCGTCGACGGCCGGACCGTCACCGCCCTCGACGTGCAGTGGATGTACCTCGAGGCCGCCCGGGCCTGGCTCGACGGCCGCGGCGACGACCCCGAGCCCGAGGCCACGGCGGAGGTCATGGCCCTGTGGGAGGACGTCCTGACGCGCCTCGGCAGCGACGTGTGGTCGGCGGCCCCGATGGTCGACTGGGTGGCCAAGCTGCGCCTCCTCGAGGGCTACCGCGCGCGGGACGGCCTCGGATGGGACGACCACCGGCTGGCGGCCATCGACATCCAGTGGGCCGACGTCCGCCCCGAGAAGGGCCTCGTGCACCGCCTGCGCGACCGCGGCAGCACCCGCGAGCTCGTGACGCCCGAGCAGGTGCGCGCCGCCCGGACGACGCCACCGGAGGACACCCGCGCCTGGTTCCGCGGTGAGTGCGTGCGCCGGTTCACCCCCCACGTGTTCTCCGCGAGCTGGGACTCCGTCGTCTTCGACGTGCCCGGTCACGCGAGCCTGCAGCGCGTGCCGATCCTCGACCCGGAGCGCGGCACCCGGGCCCAGGTCGGCAGGCTGCTCGAGGAGAGCGAGGACGTCGCGGCGCTGCTCCGCGGCCTCGCTGCCCCCGAGTAGCCGGGCGAGCAGACCCCTCCGGCATCGCGTTCGGGCCGGTCGAAGCCGGTCGGTGACCGTTCGGTGACCGGGTGGTGACCGGTCGGTGCTCCGAACGGCGGGGCCCACGCGTTAGGGTCGTGGTGAGCGAATGAGCCCCCCGGACTGCCGGGGGCTCACCAACTTCCAGGAGGTCGTCATGTCGGGACAGGAGCACGCCAAGCCACAGCGTCGCGAGGACGAGCCGCCGGAGGCCCCCGAGACCCCGCCAGCAGCCCCGGCGGGCGCCGCGGTCAAGGAGGGTCTCGACGACGACATCGACAACGTCCTCGACGAGATCGACGGCGTCCTCGAGTCGAACGCCGAGGAGTTCGTCCGCGGCTTCGTCCAGAAGGGCGGCCAGTGACGCAACCCGCGCCGGGGCGTCCTCGCCGGCTCGACGACGCCTACCTCGCGGCCGGGTCCTCGTCCTTCACCGAGTTCGTCTCCACGTTCCGTCCCGAGCTGCTCCCGTCCGGTCGCAACCTGCCCGCCGGCACCAGCATCGAGGCTCCGCACGGCACGACGATCGTCGCGCTGCTCTTCGAGGGCGGCGTCGTCATGGCCGGTGACCGTCGCGCGACGATGGGCAACTTCATCGCCAACCGCGACATGGAGAAGGTCTTCGCCGCGGACGAGTTCAGCGTCGTCGGCATCGCCGGTACGGCCGGTGTCGCCGTCGAGCTCGTCCGCCTCTACCAGGTCGAGCTCGAGCACTACGAGAAGATCGAGGGCACGGTCATGTCCCTGGAGGGCAAGGCCAACCGCCTCGCCTCGATGATCCGGGGCAACCTCGGCCTGGCCATGCAAGGCCTGACCGTCGTGCCGGTCTACGCCGGCTACGACCTCGTGGCGGGCGTCGGGCGCATCTTCTCCTACGACGTCACCGGCGGCTGCTACCCCGAGGCCGGGCACCACTCGACCGGCTCCGGCTCGGTGTTCGCCCGCGGCGCCCTGAAGAAGCTGTGGCGACCCGGCATCGACGAGGAGCAGGCGGTCTCCATCGCCATCGAGGCGCTCTACGACGCCGCCGACGACGACTCCGCCACCGGCGGCCCCGACCTCGGCCGGCAGATCTGGCCGTCCGTGTCGGTCGTCGACCACGCCGGCTCGCGATTCGTCGGCCAGGACGTCCTGGAGGGGCACGTGCAGCGCGTCGTCGCCGCCCGCCGCGACAACCCCGGAGGTGCGCGATGAGCATGCCGTTCTACGTGCCGCCCGAGCAGGTCATGAAGGACCGGGCCGACTTCGCGCGCAAGGGGATCGCGCGGGGGCGCTCGGTCGTGGTGCTCGGCTACGACGAGGGCATCGCCTTCGTCGCGGAGAACCCGTCCCGGGCCCTGCACAAGGTGTCGGAGATCTACGACCGCATCGCGTTCGCCGCGGTCGGCCGCTACAACGAGTTCGAGAGCCTGCGCGTGGCCGGCATCCGCTACGCCGACCTGCGCGGCTACTCCTACGACCGGGCCGACGTCACGGCGCGGGCCCTGGCCAACACCTACGCCCAGACGCTGGGTGCCGTCTTCACCCAGGAGTCCAAGCCGTTCGAGATCGAGATCGTCGTGGCCGAGGTCGGCGCCACGAGCGAGGACGACCAGGTCTTCCGGCTCACCTACGACGGCTCCGTCGCCGACGAGCGGGGCTTCGTCGTCATGGGCGGCGCGAGCGATGCGGCCGAGGAGCGCCTCGGCACGCGCTGGCGGCCGGGACTCGACCTCGGCGAGGCGCTGCGCCTTGCCGTCGACGTGCTCGCGCAGGGCGAGAACGGGGACCGACGCACCCTCGACGCCTCGCAGCTCGAGGTGGCCGTCCTCGACCGGGGCCGCCCGCGTCGGTCGTTCCGCCGGATCGTCGGGCCGCTGCTGGTCCGCCTGCTCGAGGAGGTCGGCCCCGAGGTCGGCACCGACCCCGGTGGCGGCTCCGCTGCCGACCCCGGTGGCGACCCCGGTGGCGACTCCGGCAGCCAGCAGGGCGCCTCCGAGCCGACCGACGGCCCGGACGCCTCGGGAACTGGCCTGACGCCGACGCCGGAGGCCTGAGCGCCGCCCTGGCGTCGCGCTCGGGGTCGAAGCGGTCGACCTGCGCGACGCGCCCGACGAGACGGACGGGACGCACGACGGAGGCCGCCCACCGGACCTGGTGGGCGGCCTCCGTCGTGTCCCCGGCTACCCGCGCCGGGCGCGGGGCGTCACCGACGCGTGCGGACGTTCCCGCGCTGGTAGTAGGAGGCCTGGTCCGAGCCGTAGGAGGCCTCGCCCTCGGCGGGTGCCTCGACCTCGGCGGCCTCGGCCCGGGCGTCGCCGGACCCGGTCGCCCCGCCCTCGGCGGGCTCCTCGGACGCGGTGCCCTCTGCGGTCTCGTCAGCCTTGTCGGCCTCGGGGGCCTCGCCGGCCTCCGCGGTCTGGTCCTCGGGAGCCTGCCCCTGTCGTGCCTCGGCGATGGCCTCCTCGGCCGGCGAAGGCGTCGCCTCGACGGGGGGCTGGGCGTTGGCCGGCTTCTCGGGCGCACCGAGGCTGTCCATGAGCGCCCCGCCGCCGAGGGTGGCGAGCATCTGGCGCACGTTCGTCAGCTGGGCCGTGATGCTGTCGCGCTGAGCCGTCGCGGCCGCCAGCTCGCGGTCGGACTCCTCGCGCAGGCGCGACGCGTGGTCGCGGGCCTCCGAGACGATCTGGTCGGCCTGCGCCTGGGCGTTCTCGAGGAGGCGCTGGGCGCGCGTCCGCATCTCCTGGGCGTCGTGCTCGGCGCGCTCGGTCAGCTGGCGCAGGCGAGAGTCGCTCTCGGCGAACGCGGCCTCCTGCTGCTGGCGGCGCTGCTCGAACTCCTTCTCGGCGGCGTCCCGGCGCGCGGCGAGCTTGACCTCGAGCTCGGCGGACGCCTGTGAGGCCTTGAGCCGGTGGTTCTCGTACTCGGCCGCCGCCTCCTGACGCTGCGCGGACGCGACGCTCTGGGCCTCGGCCAGGATCGCCTGGGCCTCGCGGTTGGCCTGGGCGATGATGCGCACCGCCTCCTCGTCGGCCCGGGCGCGGGCCTGCTCGGCGTAGGTCGTCGTCGTCGACTTGAGCTCGTTGGCCGCCCTCGTCGCCCTCTCGCGGATCTCCTCGGCCTCGCTCGCGGCCCGCTCGCGGATGTCGCCGGCCTCCTGGTCGGCGAGTGTCAGGATCTGCGCGATGCGCTCACCGAGGTCGGCGAAGGTCTGCGCCGGGGTGGGGGAGCTGTTCTTCTTCAGGTCCGCCATGACGCGCGACTGCTGGCCGAGCTGCCCCCGCAGGTCGGTCAGCGCGGCGTTGAGCTTCGTCAGCTCGACGCTGCGCTCGGCGGCGTCCTTCTTGGCGGCCTGGAGAGTCCGGTTCTGCTGCTCGATGAACGAGTCGACCTCCTCCGGCTCGTAACCGCGGCGGGCGAACTTGAAGTTGGGTCTGTCGATCATTTCCGTCCAATGCAGGGAGGTGGAGGGGCGTGCCGGGGACAGGCGTCATTGTGTCAGGCGCACCTCGCTTGCTATCACACGGACGGGCGCCTGGTGAGACGGCTCGGAGAGTCGTCTCGCGACCGAGACACTCCTCGCCGCCCCGAGCGCGAGGGGGGCCCCGAGTGCCCCGAGCACCCGGAGCACCTGAAGCGCCTCGAGCGGCTCGGGTCCCGGCCGGCCCTGCGTCTCAGTGCAGCCGGACGCGGGGGTCGAGCACCGCGTAGACGATGTCGACGACGATGTTGGCGACGACCACGGCAGCAGAGGCGAACAGCACGATGCCGATGATGACCGGAAGGTCCTGCTGGTTGATCGCGTCGATCGCGGTCTTGCCCAGGCCGGGCAGCGAGAACACCGTCTCGGTGACGACGACT
The DNA here is from genome assembly GCF_056755255.1 of Monashia sp. HAY1-5C. NCBI lineage: Bacteria > Bacillati > Actinomycetota > Actinomycetes > Micrococcales > Intrasporangiaceae > Intrasporangium > Monashia sp. HAY1-5C. The sequence goes on from NZ_JBPGXG010000031.1 coordinate 13,223, forward strand.
CCGCCGAGCAGGGCCCCGACGTCGATGCCGAACTGTGTCACCACCGGCGTCAGGGCGGCGCGCAGCGCGTGCCGGACGACGACGCGTCCCTCGCCGATCCCCTTGGAGCGCGCGGTACGCACGTAGTCCTCGCCGAGGACGTCGAGCATCGAGGCACGGGTCAGGCGGGTGTACGTCGCGGCCGACACGAGGGCCAGGGTGAGCCAGGGCAGCACCATGTGGAGGAACCACGGGCCGACCCCCTCGCTGAACGCCGCGTACCCGCCCGGGGGGAAGACGGCGACACCGCTCAGGGTGAGCCGGAAGTAGAAGAAGTAGAGCAGCAACAGCCCGAGCAGGAAGGTGGGCATGGAGTAGAAGAAGAGGCTGAAGGCCGTCAGGGACCGGTCGACGAACGACCGCGGGCGCACCGCCGACACGACCCCGTTCGTCACGCCGAGGACCAGCCAGATGACGGCTCCGCCCACGACCACGGACAGCGTGATGGGCAGGGCCGCGCCGAGGATCTCGGTGACCGGCACCTGGTGGTAGTAGTCGTACCCGAGGTCGCCGTGCAGGGCCTTCCAGATGAAGTCGGTGTACTGCTTCCACACCGGCTGGTCCAGGCCGAGGCGGTGGGAGATGAGGGCGACGGTCTCCGGTGTGGCCTGTCGGCCCGCGAGGGTGCGGGCCACGTCGTTGGGGGCGATGAAGAACAGGGCGAACACGGCCACGGTGATGAGCCACAGGACGAGCACACCGAGCGCGAGCCGGCGCACGAGGAAGCGGGTCATGGTGACCTCCTACTCGGCGGTCTCGACGACGGCGGGGGCCACCACGGCCATCAACCGGTCGGCGCGCGGGTCGAACGCGTCGCGGACGCCGTCGCCGAACAGGTTGAAGGCGAGCGTCGTGATGAGCAGCGCGACACCGGGGAAGACGACGAACCACCAGGCCGTCGTGTAGTAGTTCTGCGACTCGCTGATCATGCCGCCCCAGTCGGCCGTCGGCGGCGCCAGGCCGAGGCCGAGGAAGCTCAGCGTCGCCTCGACGACGATGACGACGGGGATGAGCAGCGACGCGTACACGATGACCGGGGCCAGGACGTTGGGCAGGATGTCGACGAACATGATCCTGCTGTCCGAGGCCCCGAGCGAGCGCGCCGCCTCGACGAACTCGCGCTCGCGCAGCGACAGCACCTGCCCGCGGACGATACGGGCCACGGACGCCCAGCTGAAGAACCCGATGACGAGTACCGTGACGAGCAGGCTCGGTCCGGTGATGGACACGAGGGCGATGGCCACGAGCAGGAACGGGATCGACAGGACCACGTCGATGAGCCGTGCGAGGAGGGTGTCGACGATCCCGCCCAGGAAGCCGGCGGCCAGGCCGATGACGACGCCGATGACGACGGTGAGGGCGGTGGCGACGACGCCGACGAGCAGCGAGATGCGGGCCCCGTAGGCGATCCGGACGAGGATGTCGCGCCCGAGGTCGTCGGTGCCGAGCCAGAAGAGGCTCGACGGGGCCGTCGGCAGGCCGTCCGCCGTCAGGCCCTGCTGGCGGTACTGCTCGTTGACCGGGTGCCCGGTGATCGTCGTCGCGAGCGGTGCGAAGACGGCCATGAGGATGATGAGCACGATGACGACGAGCGAACCCATGGCCACCTGGTCACGGCGCAGCCGTTGCCAGGCGAGCAGCCACGGGCTGCGCCCCTCGATGCTGCGCCGGGTGCCGGCCGGCGCACCGCCGGGTTCCGGGGCCAGCTCGGGCGCGACGCCCTCGCTCGACGTCGGGGTGGGAAGGATGCCGCTCACGGCTGCTCGCCTCCTCGGGTGGTCGGTGCCTGGGGCGCGGCCGGCTCGGCGGGCGCGTCGGAGGCCAGGTCCTCGCCGGCGGCGAGGGGGTGGAAGCACGCGGTGCGGTGGGTCGGCGCGTCGCCCAGGACCGGCTCGAGGGGTGGGACCGAGACCGAGCAGTCGGCCTGGGCTCGCGGGCACCGCGTGTGGAACCGGCACCCGGGCGGCGGCGCCGTCGGCGACGGCAGGTCGCCGACGAGGATCGTCTGGCTGCGGCTGTCCGCGACGTCGGGGTCCGGCACGGGCAGGGCCGACAGCAGGGCCCGCGTGTAGGGGTGCCGCGCGCTCGTGAACAGCTCCTCGGTGGGAGCGATCTCGGCGACCTTGCCGAGGTACATGACGGCGACGCGGTCGCTGACGTGCCGCACGACGGACAGGTCGTGGGAGATGAACAGGTACGTCAGGCCGAAGTCGTCCTGCAGGTCGATGAGCAGGTTGATGATCTGGGCCTGGATCGACACGTCGAGGGCCGACACCGGCTCGTCGCAGATGACGAGGCGCGGTTGGAGCGCCAAGGCTCTCGCCACACCGATGCGCTGGCGCTGCCCGCCGGAGAACTCGGCCGGGAAGCGGTTGTAGTGCTCGGGGTTGAGCCCGACGCGCTCCATGAGCTCCTGAACGCGGCGCTTGACGTCGCGGTCCGAGCCGATTCCGTGGATGACGAACGGGTCGCCGATGATCGAGCCGACGCGTCGCCGCGGGTTGAGCGAGCCGTACGGGTCCTGGAAGATCATCTGCACCTCGCGACGGACCGCGCGGAGGTCGCGCCGGCCGAGGTGTGTGATGTCGCGACCGTCGAAGGTCACCGTGCCGGCGGTCACCTCGTGGAGCCGGGCGATGCAGCGGGCCAGGGTCGACTTGCCGCACCCCGTCTCGCCGACGAGGCCGAGGGTCTCGCCGGCGCGGATGTCGAGGGACACGTCGTCGACGGCGTGGACCCATGCGTCACCGCGGTGCCACAGCCCGCCGGAACGGACGGGGAACGTCTTCGACACGTGCTCGACGGTCAGCAGCGGCGCGTCCGAAGAGCGTCGGGTCGGCTGGGACGCCGGGGCGACCGGGCTCGTGCTCATGCCGGCTCCTCCTCCCGGTCGGGGGACCTGCGGGTCCGGGCGCCGACGATCCCGAGGTCGGCGCCGTCCTTGGGCAGGAAGCAGGCGGACGTGTGCTGGGGGTCGTGCGCGACCGGTTCGAGCAGCGGCAGCTCGCGCCGGCACCGGTCGAAGACGTGTGGACAGCGGGGTGCGAAGGGGCACTGCACCGGGGGGTCGATGAGCGAGGGTGGGGTGCCGGCGATCGGCGTGAGCCGGCTGCGGGTGCCGCCCTGGGCCGGCAGCGAGGCGAGCAGCCCCTGCGTGTACGGGTGGTGGCCGAGGTAGAAGATGGTGCGGCGGGGAGCCCGCTCCATCGCGCGCCCCGCGTACATGACGACGACGTCGTCGGACATCTGGGCGACGACGCCGAGGTCGTGGGTGATGAGGATGATCGCCGTGCCGAACTCCTCCTGGAGCCGGCGCATGACGCCCAGCACCTGCGCCTGGACGGTGACGTCGAGCGCCGTCGTCGGCTCGTCCGCGATGAGCAGGGCCGGGTCGAGGGCCATCGCCATGGCGATCATGACCCGCTGGCGCATGCCGCCGGAGAACTGGTGCGGATAGTCGTCGAGGCGCCCGGCGGCCCCGGGGATGCCGACCAGGGCCAGCAGCTCGGCGGCCCGGGCCCGGGCGGTCGCCGTCGCGGTGTCGGGCCTATGCGCCTTGATCATCTCGACGATCTGCCAACCGACGGTGTAGTACGGGTGCAGGCTCGAGAGCGGGTCCTGGAAGATCATCCCGATCCGGGCCCCGCGGATCCGCTGGAGCGTGCGGGCGGGGGCGCCGAGCAGCTCGACGCCGTCGAACCGCGCCGACCCGGACACGTGCGCGCCGCGGGTCAGGCCCGTGATCGTCTGCGTCGCGACGCTCTTGCCCGACCCGGACTCGCCGACGATCGCGAGGGTCGTGCCCCGCTCGACGTCGAAGGACAGGTTGCGCACCGCCTCGACGACGCCGTCCGGGGTGGCGAAGGAGACCGAGAGGTCACGAACCTCGAGCAGGGCCATCGGATCGCCTTTCCGAGAGGGTCGGTCCCCGGCGTGGCGGTTCACCCCGGGGAGGGTTCCCGTGGGCCGGTCGGGCCCACGGGAACCGAGGGTGGGGGAGGTTTCCGAGGGAGCGTCGGGCCGTCAGCCACCCTGCTTGTCGGCACTGAGCCACACGTTGGTCGGGTCGTAGTTCTGCATGGCCGGCACGTAGACCCCGCCCTGGACCTGGCTCGCGTGGTAGTTGGCCTGCTTCGGGTTGGTGATGGGGAAGAACGGCGCGTCCTCCATGACCTTGTGGTCCGCCTTGGCCCACAGCGTCGCCGCGCCCTCCTCGGTCGGCGCCTCGGCCGCCTGCGTGATGAGCGCGCTCGCGCCGGGGTCCTCGTAGAGGCCGAAGTTGCTGCCGACCGGTGGGAACGAGGCCGAGCCGGAGAAGAGCGGGTTGAAGAACGACAGCGCCGCGTTGCCGTACCAGTCGGCGCCCCAGCCGGCCACCGCGAGGTCCCAGACACCGCGCTTGGCGACGGAGGGCACCTGCAGGTACTTCGTGTAGAAGTCGGCGTTCGGCGAGGGCACGCCCTGGACGGTGATGCCGGCCTTGGACAGGTCCTGCTGGGCGGTCTGGAACGTCTTGCTGCTGCCCTCCGAGGAGTTGCGGTAGAGCATCTTGAGGGTCAGCCCGTTCGGGTACCCGGCGTCGCTCAGCAACTGCTTGGCCTTGGCCGCGTCGTACGGGTACAGGTCGAAGTTCTGCTCACCGCCGACGATGTCCGAGGGCAGCACGTGGCTCAGCGGTTCGTTGAGGTTCGGTCCACCGATGACCTGGATGATGTTCGCCCGGTTGAGCGCGTACTCGATGGCCTGGCGCACCTTGACGTTCTGCAGCGCCTTGTTCTCGTTCGGCGAGGCCGTGTTGAAGACGATGTACGGGTTGGACGACGCCGACGGCCCGATCGTCAGGTTCGGGTCCTTCTTGGCGATGAGGGCGGGCAGCTGCGAGGGCGGCGGGAAGTTGTCGAACTCCATGTCGGCGCTGGCCGTCCCGGTCTGCAGCTGCTGCTGGGTCGAGTCCTGCGTGACCGTCTCGTTGATGACGATCTTGTCGACGTAGGCCTTGCGGACCGGGTCCGTCGAGCCGTCCCACGCCGGGTTGCGGCTGAACGTGATGTTCTTCGTCGCCGAGTAGCTGTCGATCTGGTAGGGGCCGTCGGACAGGGTGTGCTGGGCCAGCTCCGGGCTAGCCGGCAGGTAGGCGTCCCACTCCTTCGGGGCGGGTGAGAAGGCCGGCAGCGTCAGCATGTCGGGGAAATAGCTGGCCGGGCTGTTCAGGGTGAAGACGACGGTGAGGTCGTCCTTGGCCACGACGCCGGGCAGCGGCGTCTTGTCCATGTACGCGGCGAGGGCGGCCGGCGTGTGGCCGACCTTGGCGAACCCGTCGCAGAAGCTCTGGAACCCGACGATGAGGGTCTCGTAGTCGGGCAGGCCCCCGAAGGGCTGCACCGGGTTGCACGTGCGCTTGACGCCACGCACCATGTCGGCCGCGGTGACCTGCCGGGGCGGGGAGGTGTTCCACTTGGCGCCGGAGCGGATCTTGATCGTGTACGTCTTGCCGTCGGCGCTGATGCCGCTGCCCTGCGTCGGCATGGTCTGCGCGAGGTCGGGCACCGGCTTGGTGGTCTGTCCCTCGACGGCCGGGTAGGTGAACAGCTGTCGGCTCCACATCCGAAGGCCGAGATAGCCGATGGAGTAGTAGCTGATGTTCGGGTCCATGTAGTCGACGTCACCGCTGCCGAGCATGTTGAGCGTTCCGCCCTTGACCGGTGTCGACGACGAGGTGGCGCCGGTCGCGGAGCCACCCGTCCCGCCGCCCGTCGTGCAGGCAGCGAGCGTGAGGCAGCCGGCGGTCACGGCCGCCGCCGCCCCCACGGGCCACGTCCTCTGTGGCATCTCGTTCTCCCTTGGTGTCGGGGTCACCGGCCGTCGGGCCGGTACGGTCGCCCGGGTTGGGGCAGCCGTCGTGGTCACGCTAGGCAGGGTGCGAACCGGCGCCGACTCGCTCGCAGGCGAAGTCACGAGATCGCAAACTGACCGTCACACAAGGCGTCCCGGCGGTCACGGACCCGTTACGGACCCGACACGGACGGGATCTGAGCCCAGGACCGCCGCAGCGGCGGACGTATATTGGCCGTATGGGGCGACGGGTGCTTCTCGTCGAGGACGACGCCCGCGTCAGGCGGGTCCTGCGACTGGCTCTGGAGGACGAGGGTTTCACGGTGCTCGAGGCGGCCGACGGCCGGCAGTGCCTCGAGCGCCTTGCCGAGGGCGCGCCCGACGTCGTTCTGCTCGACCTCATGCTGCCGGACCGCGACGGCTTCTCGGTGTGCCGTGAGGTGCGGCGCGGCAGCGAGGTGCCGGTCATCATGGTCACGGCGCGGACCGACAGCCACGACGTCGTCGCGGGTCTCGAGTCGGGCGCCGACGACTACGTCACCAAGCCCCTCGTGGCCAAGGAGCTCGCGGCCCGGATCCGGGCCCTGCTCAGGCGGACCGAGCCGCTGCTCGGTGGTCGTGCCCCGAGGCAGATCGTCACCGGGGACCTCGTCATCGGCGTCGAGGACGGTCTCGTCACCCTCGCCGGCGAGCCGGTCGGCCTGACCCGCACGGAGTTCCGCCTCCTCGTCGAACTGGCCCAGGCCGAGGGCCGCATCTGCAGCCGCGAGCAGCTGCTCGACCGGGTCTGGGGCTACGACTACTTCGGCGACAGCCGCATCGTCGACGTCCACATCCGGCGTCTGCGCACCAAGGTCGAGCGCGACCCCGCCAACCCCCGGCACGTCGTCACCGCACGGGGCCTGGGCTACCGGCTCGCGGGCTGAGGACGCGACGATGCCTGGGGCACAGCGCGTCTCGCTCCCTCGGCGTCGCCCTGGCCCATGGCGCTCCCTGTCGCTGCGAGCCCGCCTCGAGCTCTCCTTCGGTCTCCTGGCGCTCGCGATCTCCGCTCTGCTGTCGGTCGTCTCGTGGGCGGTGGTCTCGCGCTACCTGCTCGCCCAGCGCGAACAGGTGGCCGTCACCGAGACCTCGCTCGACCGGGCCTCGGTCGAGGTGGCGCTGTCCCGGCCCGGGGCGTCACCGGCATCGGTCGTCAGCGGGCTGCCCACGAACGACGCCGTCGCGTCCGTGGCCTTCGTCGCCGGGCAGTGGTACGGCACCAAGTCACAGCTGGCACCCGGCGCGATCCCGGACTCCCTTCTCGCGTCGACCTCTCGGGGGCAGGGCGCCACGCAGCGGGTGGCCGTCGACGGCGGCCTCTACCTCGTCGTCGGGCTGCCGCTGGAGCGTCCGGGCGACGCCGTGTTCGAGGTGTTCTCGCTCGTCGAGCTCGACCAGACGCTGGTGACCATGGGCTGGGTCCTCGCCTCCGTCGCCGCCGTGACGACCTTCGTCGGCGCGGGCCTGGGGCGGTGGGCCAGCGGCGTCGCCCTGCGACCGCTGACCGAGCTGACGCAGGTGGCCGGTGACGTCGCCGGTGGGCGGCTGGACGCCCGGCTGGCGCCACGCGGAGACCCCGACCTGGACCCGCTCACGGACTCGTTCAACCGGACCGTCAACGAGCTGGAGCACCGGGTGCGGGCCGACTCGCGGTTCGCCCTCGACGTCAGCCACGAGCTGCGGACGCCCCTGACGACGATGCTCAACTCGATGGAGGTCATCACGAACCGGCGGGCCCTGCTCCCGGAGTCGGTGCGCGAGCCGGTCGACCTGCTCGCCGACGACCTCGCCCGTTTCCGCAGCCTCGTCGTCGACCTCCTCGAGATCTCGCGGCACGACGCCGGGGAGGGGCTCGTCCTCGAGCGGGCCGACGTCGGCGACCTCACGCGCCGGGCCGCCGACGCCGCGGCGGGACGCCCGGTGACCCGGGTCGCGGAGCGGGCGGACCTCGTCGGGGCCGTCGACAAGCGGCGGCTCGAGCGCGTCGTGGCCAACCTGGTCGGCAATGCCGAGACCCACGGGGGTGGCTGTCGGTCGGTGACCGTGCAGCGGGTCGGTGACCTCGCGCGCATCGTCGTGGACGACGCCGGCCCCGGGATCCCCGCCGCGGAACGGACCCGGGTCTTCGACCGGTTCGCCCGCGCGGGCGGTGACCCCGGCCAGGGCGTCGGGCTGGGCCTGGCGATCGCGCAGCGCCACGTCGCGGCGCACGGCGGGACGGTCCGCGCCGAGGAGTCACCGGAGGGAGGCGCCCGGCTTGTCGTCGACCTCCCGCTGCGCTGACCACCAACGGGCCTGCCGAGCAACGCGTGCCGACCGCCGGTGGGGTCGACGCGTCGCCGTCACGCTCGTCGCCTGGGCCGCGGCGCTCGTCCCTACGGCCTGCGTCCTCACCCCGCAGGACGAGCCCGTGCCGATCCAGCTGCCGGAGCCCCCACGCCCCGAGCGGGCCAGCAGCACGATGGGCACCGACGCCGTTCCCCTGACGATGCAGGTCTACCTCGTGCACGGTGACCGCCTGCAGCGCGTCACACGGACGGTGCCCTCCGGCGTCGGCATGGGGCCGGTCATGGAGGCGCTGACGCAGCCGCTCAACGAGGTCGAGCTGGCCAACGGGCTGCGCTCGGCGCTGCCGGTCTCGACGCGGTCCCTGGCGGCCGAGCTCACGGCCCAGGGCACCGCCCGCGTCGGCGTCCCCACCGGTTTCGACCGGCTGGCGCTGCGCGACCAGCAGCTCGCCGTCGCGCAGATCGTCTTCACCGTCAGCGCCAACACCCTCGCCAGCGACGTACAGCTCGTGAGCGGCACCCGCGTCGTCCCGGTGCCCGACGCGCGCGGTGCCCTCGTGTCGACACCGGTCGCGCGCTCGGACTACGCCGAGCTGGCGCCGACGCGCTGAACGGGCCGCCCTCAGTGCGAAGGGAGCCCGCGGATGATCGCGAGCTCGTCGTCGCGCTCGAGGCCCGCGCGAGTGCGGGCCCGGTCGAGGCCGAGCTCCTCCTCCCACGCGAGGGCGTCGCGGACCGTGTCCGCCAGCGGCCGCTGCGTGAGGCCGTGGGACCGTGCGGCGGAGGTGTCGCGGTCCTGGAAGCCGAGCCAGTCGGGGTCGTGGAGCCACAGCGGCAGCGAACGCGGCCCCATGTACTCCTCCACGCCCGCCGCGGCAAGGGCCTCGTCACCGGCGGGCACCCGCTCACCGGTGAACCCGGATGCCTCCGCGGCCGCGTCGAGGACCGCACCGAGCGAGGTCGTCGCGCCCGAGGCGTTGAACGCGCCGGTCGTGCCCGTCAGCCCGGCCGACAGCAGCCACGCCGCGAGGTCGTCGACGTGCACCCACTGGACCGGCCGGTCGGCCCGCTCGGGGACGAGGACCGGGCCACCGTCGCGGGCCGCGAGGGCGAACCGCGAAGGCCAGTAGCCGAAGCGCTCGCTCGGGTCACCGGAGCCGACGATGAGCCCCGAGCGGGCCACGAGGGCGGCCCCGTCGCGGGCCTCGAGCACGGCTTGCTCGCAGGCGACCTTGCCCTCGCCGTACTGCTCGGCCGTCGCCTCGTCGGCCTCGAGGGCCGGCAGGAGCGCGGCCGTCTCGTCGGCGGCGTGGTCGGCGTGCGAGGCGTACACCGAGCACGAGCTGACGAACGCCCACGCGTCCGCCCGGTCGGATAGGGCGGCGACCGCGCCGCGCACGTGGCCGGGCTGGCGCGCGACGTCGACGACGAGGTCCCAGCGCGCGTCCGGCAGGGCGGCGTAGGCGTCCGGCTGCGACCGGTCGCCGCGCACCAGCGTGACACCCTCCGGCACCGGGCCCGACCGTCCGCGGGCCAGGCACGTGACGTCGTGGCCGGCCTCCCGGGCGAGGGCGGCGACACGGCCGCCGAGCCAGGAGGTGCCGCCGAGGACGAGGACCGAGGACGCGGGTGAGGTCATGGCGTCAGCACACCACGCGCCAAGCCCCGGTACGTCGAACGCGGCCTGTCCTACGCCGGGGGCGGAACTGGGTGCCTAGAGTTGGTGCATGGAGCGGCGGATCTTCGGGATCGAGAACGAGTACGGCGTCACCTGCACGACGCAGGGCCAGCGGCGGCTCACGCCGGACGAGGTCGCGCGCTACCTGTTCCGACGGGTCGTGGCGTGGGGTCGCTCGAGCAACGTCTTCCTCGGCAACGGCGCCCGCCTGTACCTCGACGTCGGCTCGCACCCGGAGTACGCGACGGCCGAGTGCGACTCGGTCCGCGAGCTCGTCATCCAGGACAAGGCGGGCGAGCGCATCCTCGAGGGCCTCGTCGAGGACGCCCAGAGCCGGCTGCACGACGACGGCGTCGAGGGCGAGATCTTCGTCTTCAAGAACAACACCGACTCGGCCGGCAACTCCTACGGCTGCCACGAGAACTACCTGTTCGGTCGCACGGGCGACTTCCAGCGCGTCTCCGACATGTTCATCCCGTTCCTCATCAGCCGGCAGATCACGTGCGGCGCCGGCAAGGTCGTCGCCACGGCCCACGGCGCGTCGTTCGCGGTGAGCCAGCGCGCAGACCACATCTGGGAGGGCGTGTCGTCGGCGACAACGCGCAGCCGACCCATCATCAACACCCGCGACGAGCCGCATGCCGACGCCGAGCGCTACCGCCGCCTGCACGTCATCGTCGGCGACGCGAACATGTCCGAGACGACCAACCTGCTCAAGGTCGGCAGCGCCGACCTCGTGCTGCGGATGATCGAGGCCGGCGTCGTCATGCGCGACCTGTCGATGGAGAACCCGATCCGGGCGATCCGCACCATGAGCCACGACCCGACGGGCCGCGCCACGGTGCGCCTCGCCAACGGCCGCGAGCTGTCGGCCCTCGACATGCAGCGGGAGTACCTCGACAAGGCCGTCGAGTTCGTCGAGCGCGAGGGCATGGACAGCGCCGACACGAAGCAGGTCCTCGAGCTGTGGGGACGCGCCCTCGACGCGATCGGCGCCGGCGACCTCGGGGCCATCGAGACCGAGATCGACTGGGTCATCAAGTACCGGCTCATCGAGCGGTACCGGGCCAAGCACGGCCTCGGCCTCGGCGACGCCCGCATCCAGCAGCTCGACCTCGCCTACCACGACATCAACCGACGCCGCGGCCTGCACTACCTGCTGCAGCGCCACGGTCGGGCGGCCCGGGTCGCCTCCGACGTCGAGGTGTTCGAGGCCAAGGTGCGCCCGCCGCAGACGACCCGCGCCAAGCTGCGCGGCGACTTCATCCGGGCCGCCCAGGCCCATGGGCGCGACTTCACCGTCGACTGGGTCCACCTCAAGCTCAACGACCAGGCTCAGCGCACGGTGCTCTGCAAGGACCCCTTCCGGTCCGTCGACGAGCGGGTCGAGCGGCTCATGGAGACCATCGAGCGCTCCCCGGTGGTGCAGCGGCCGCTCTGAGGCGGGCACACCGACCTGTCAGGACGCTGTGGGCGCGGCCCAGCGGGCGGCGTTACAGTGGCCGGGTTTGCCGCCCCTCCGACCGGCACCTGCCCCGCAGACCTACCGCCAGACCCGAACGGAAGACACCCCTGTGCGTTCCCACCGACACGCGGCCCGTACCGCCGCCGTCCTCGCCCTCGCCCTGGGCGCCACCACCCTGACCGCGTGCGGCTCGCAGTCCGGCGCCGGCGGGCAGAGCACCGCGTCGACGAGCACCGCGTCGACGAGCGCCGCGTCGGTCGCCCTCAAGGGCGTCACGGCCTCCGGCCCCGTCGACCTCAAGACCGCTCCCAAGGTCAGCCTCGGCGCGACGCCGATCAAGAGCACGACCGTCGAGCACAAGGTCCTGACGCCGGGCACCGGCGCGGCCGCGACAAGGTCGGACACCGTCCTGCTGCGCGCCCGCATCTACAACGGGACGAGCGGGAAGCTGCTCGACGACGGCTATGCCAAGGGCCGGCCCGTGGAGGGCTACCGCCTCGGGCGCACCGACATCGTCGCGGGGTTCACCGAGGGGCTCGTCGGCGCCACGAAGGGTGGCCGCATCGCCTTCACCATCCCGCCGGCCAAGGGTTTCGGGTCGGCCGGCAACCAGCAGCTCGGCGTCTCGGGCACCGACACGATCGTCGTCGTCGCCGACATCTCCGACGTGCACCAGAGCCCGACGAAGATCGATGGCACGCAGGCGGCCAGCCCGGCCGGCCTGCCGACGGTGGCCTTCCCGAGCGGCACCGCCAAGGAGCCCAAGGTCACGGTCCCGAAGACGGCGGCGCCCACGACGCTGCAGCAGGCGACGCTGGTCGAGGGCAGCGGCCCGGTCGTCAGGAAGGGCCAGACGATCGCCGCGCAGTACCACGGCGTGCTCTGGAAGGACGGGAGCGTCTTCGACTCCTCGTGGCAGCGCGGCCAGGCGGCCGACTTCCCGATCGGTGTCGGCGCGGTCATCCCCGGCTGGGACAAGGCGCTCGTCGGCAAGAAGGTCGGCAGCCGGGTCCTCGTCGTCATCCCGCCCGCCGACGGCTACGGCAAGGCCGGCGCGCCGCCGAAGATCTCGGGGACCGACACCCTCGTCTTCGTCGTCGACATCCTCGACGCCTACTGAGGGCTACCACCGGGCAGGCCCGACGACGGCCCGCCCGGCTGACACACTGGACGACCGACCGATACGACACGACACGACACGACACCTGAGGAAGAGGAACGCAGCATGGCACTCGACCCCGACCGCACCAAGCCGGAGATCGACTTCCCCGAGGGCGAGCCGCCGGCCGACCTCGTCGTCGAGGACCTCATCGAGGGGCAGGGCCGCGAGGCCAGGGCCGGTGACACGGTCAGCGCCCACTACGTCGGCGTCGCGCACTCGACGGGGGAGGAGTTCGACTCGTCGTGGAACCGTGGCGCGCCGCTCGACTTCCGTCTCGGCGTCGGCATGGTCATCCCCGGCTGGGACAAGGGCATCCAGGGCATGAAGGTCGGGGGACGGCGCAGGCTGACGATCCCGGCCCACCTGGCCTACGGCGAGCGCGGCGCGGGCGCGGCCATCGCGCCGGGCGAGACGCTGATCTTCGTCGTCGACCTCGACGACGTGCGGTAACACTGGCTCGGTGACACTGGCTCGCTCCGCTCGTGTGGGGTGCGGCGCGCTCACGTACTGCCCCGGGAACCGGGACAGTGCGTGAGGGAAGGCGCTCGGCTCATGTCCCGCCTTCCCTCCTCGGCTCGCTCGCTGCGCTCGCATCGCTCGTCAGCCCAGGCGTGACGCGCGCGGTGACACTGGCTCGCTCCGCTCGTGTGGGGTGCGGCGCGCTCACGTACTGCCCCGGAAACCGGGGCAGTACGTGAGGGAAGGCGCTCGGCTCATGTCCCGCCTTCCCTCCTCGGCTCGCTCGCTGTGCTCGCGTCGCTCGTCAGTCCAGGCGTGACGCGCGCCGAACCGCCAGACCGGCGGCGTAGCGTCCTGCGACGGCCGCGGCGAGGAAGCCGGCGCGGTCGTCGTCGTAGCCGCGACCCATGGTGCGCAGCGGCACCGGCGTCCGGCGCAGGACCTCCTCGAGCCCGTCCACGGGGACCTCGTGGGCGGTGAGCCGCCCGCCGGACGCGTCGCACAGGTCGCGCGCTTCGGTACGCACCCGCTCGCCGAAGACCCCGCCGAGGAGCGGGACGGCGACGTCCGCGGGCACGAGGGCGACGCGTCCGTAGGCGGTGCGGCTGTGGTGGGAGATCCCGACGTGGCGCTCGCGCGGGTCGGCCTCGGAGATCCGGAGGGCACACACCGGGCGCCCGCCGAGGGTGCCGGTCGCGTTGACGGCCTCGCCGGCGGACGTGCCGGAGAAGCCCCACCGGGTGCCGGTGCCGAGGTTGCCCGGGCCCTGGGCGACCACGACGACGTCGGCCCCGGCGACGAGCCTTGCCGCCAGCAGCCCGCTGTGGACGTTGACGGCCTCGAGGTCGCCGCCCCAGGCCTGCCCCACCGTGACCGACGCGGCGAGCCAGCCCGCCTCGCGCAGGCCCGCCACGGTGCGGGAGAAGTCGAGGGGGAGCGCACCGCCGTCGGTCATGACGTAGGCGACGCGCAGCGTCCGGTCGGTCTCGCGCAGGCCCGCGAGCACGGCCGGCAGGCTGGAGTGCAGGTCGGCGACGACGACGGGCAGCCCCGCGAGGTCGTCCGCGTCGCGCAGGAGGGCGTGGTGGGGGCTGTCCTGCTCGTCGACGCCGAGCACCATCGTCTGGCTCGGGGTGTAGCGGGCCTTGACGAGGTGCCCGGGCACGCCTCGCACGTCGTCGACCGGTGCGGGCAGCGTGTCGGGCGCCGCGACGACGAGAGCGAGCCCGCCCGTGCCGAGGCCCCGCTCGAGGGCGGTCGTGTTGAGCAGGACACCGGTGCCGGGCCCGAGGACCCCCACGGTGTCGGCGTAGCCGAGGGCCCGGACCTCCTCGCCGGAGTCGAGCCGGACCGCGTACTCGACCGCCCCCGCCCAGCGGGCCCGGACGTGCGCCACGACACCCCGGCGCCACTGGATCATGGGTGAACCCTATCGATCGCATGTTCGGGTAGCGTCGGACTGCCCGCCGCCCAGCCGCTCACACGAAAGGTCGACGATGTCCGCGTCCGCCTCGGCCGAGAAGACCGAACGGCTGCTCAACCTCATCCTCGCGCTCAAGTCCGCCCGCCGGCCGGTGTCGAAGCAGCGGATCCGCGAGTCCCTGCCTGCGTACGCCCAGGCGAGCTCCGACGAGGCGTTCGACCGGATGTTCGAGCGCGACAAGGACGAGCTGCGCGAGATGGGCATCCCCATCACGACGACCGTCATCGACGTCCTCTTCGACGACGAGGTCGGGTACCGCATCGACTCCGGCGAGACCTCGCTGCCGGCGATCGCCTTCGAGCCGGACGAGGTCGCTGCCCTCGCGCTGGCGGCTCGCGCGTGGTCGACGGCGAGCATCTCCGGGGCCGCGTCCGCGGGGCTTCGCAAGCTGCGGCTGGCCGGCGTCGAGATCGACGAGTCCGTGGCCGCCGGCGTCGAGCCGCGGATCCGCACCAAGGAGCCGGCGTTCGAGGCGGTGCACGCCGCCCTCACGGCCCTGCAGCCGATCGTCTTCGACTACCGCAAGAACGACGGCTCGGTGACGACCCGGCACGTCCAGCCCTGGGCGCTGAAGAACTGGCACGGCCGCTGGTACCTGACCGGTTTCGACGTCGACCGCGCGGACGAGCGCGCCTTCCGGCTCAGCCGGGTCGAGGGTCCGGTGCGCCGCAAGGGCAGAGCCGGCTCCTACACCGTGCCCGCCGACCACGTGCCCGAGGTGGCCCTCGAGGGGCAGCCGGCCGAACCGGAGGGCACCGCGGTGGTGCGGCTGCGCACCGGCCGGGGCCACACGCTGCGCCGGCACGCCGAACGGACCACCGAGCTCGGCGGACGCTGGGACGAGGTCGAGGTGCCCTACCGCCGCGGCGTCACCGACCGTGACGTCGTCGCCCTCGGTGTCGACGCCGTCGCCGTGTCGCCGCCCGAGCTCGTCGACGCGGTCCGGGCCACGCTCAGGGCGGCCGCCGCGGCCAATGGGCGCACCGGCGCACGGACCCGGGATGCGGCGCTCGGCGACCTGGCGGATGTGGCGAACCAGGGGGACCAGCGATGACCGACACCCGACGGACGACCGCCCGCCGCCCCCAGGAGACCGCCACGCAGCGCCTGGGCCGCCTGCTCGACATGGTGCCGTGGTTGCTGCAGCACCGCGGCGTGCCGATCTCCGAGGCCGCCGACGAGTTCGGGGTCACCGAGGAGCAGGTCGTCGACGACCTCCAGCTTCTGTTCCTCTGCGGCACGCCCGGCTACGGCCACTCGGAGCTCATCGACGCCGACTGGGACAGCGGCCACATCTACCTGGACAACGCCGACGACATCGCCGCGCCGATGCGCCTGACGCGCGACGAGGCCATCACGCTGACCGCCGGCCTGCAGGCCCTCGGGTCGAGCATCGTCGGGTCGGACGTCGCCGAGCGGACCCTCGACAAGCTGCGCCGCGCGGTCGCGACGACGGCCGGTGACCCGGCGGGCCGCATCGCGCTCGACCTCGACGACGGCAGCCAGCACGAGGCGATGGCCCCGCTCAAGGACGCCTTCGCCCGCGGCCGGCGCGTCCACCTGCGGTACTACGTCGCGACGCGCGACGAGAGCACCGAGCGCGACGTCGACATCATGCGCATCGTCAACCTCGACGCCCAGTGGTACGTCGAGGGCTGGTGCCACCGGGCCGAGGCCGTGCGCCTCTTCCGGCTCGACCGCATCGAGTCGGTCGAGGTCCTCGACGTCGACGGCACGCCGCCCGAGCAGGCACGGCCCCGCGACCTCGACGACGTGTTCGTCCCGGGCGAGAACGACCTCACGGTCGTCCTCGAGGCGACCCGGTGGGCGGCCTGGATCGCCGACTACTACCCGAACGAGGGGGTCGAGCGCCTCCCCGACGGCTCGCTGCGCGTCACGCTCAAGGTCGCCGACCCTGCGCTCGTGCAGCGGCTCGTGCTCCGGCTCGGCGGCGACGTGCGCGTCGTGTCGCCGTCGGGGCTCGCCGACGCCGTCGCCGAGGAGGCCCGCGCCGCGCTGGCCGGCTACGAGACCCCGGGCTGAGGCTGCGGTCCCGAGCGGGCCCACATCGTGGGCACACCTGCGTCGACGGGTCGGCGTCCGGGCCGCGCACGTATGCTGGTCACCTGCAGCGCCGATGCTGCGCCTGACGGCCCGATCACCCGGGCCGGCCTTCGACGAGGAGTAGACACCATGCCCAACCTGGGTGCCCCCGAACTCATCATCATCGCGATCGTGCTCATCGCCCTGTTCGGATGGAAGAAGCTCCCCGACATGGCCCGCAGCCTCGGCCGGTCGGCGCGCGTCTTCAAGTCGGAGGTCGACGAGCTGAAGAAGGACGGCAAGTCCAGCGAGGCCTCCCGGACCACCGTCCCGGGTGAGGCCGTCGACGCCGACGCCGAGCGACGCGCCGCCGAGGCCCGGCTGGCCGAGGCCGAGCGACGCGCCGCCGAGGCCCGCGCCGAGGCCGACCGACTCCGGGCCGCCTCGGGGGGCGGCACCACGAGCCCCGCGGGCGGCGCGGGTGCGGCCAGCACGCCGGACGCGACCTCCGACGTCCGCCGCGACACGACGCTCTGAGCGGTGTTCGGCACCACCACACTGTTCGAGCCCGTCCCGTTCCGGCGGCCCTGAATGCCATCGCTGCTCCGCAAGCGCAACCCCGAGGGGCGGATGTCCCTCGGCGACCACCTCCGTGAGCTGCGCAACCGCCTCGTCATCAGCGCGACGGCGATCGTCGTCGGCGGCGTCGTCGGGTGGATCTACTACGAGCGGGTCATCGACGCCCTGACCAAGCCGCTCAAGGACCTCGCGGCCGAACGGCACAGCGTCGTCAACATCAACTTCGCCGGGATGACCGACGCCTTCGCCCTGCAGCTGACGACGTCGCTGTTCGTCGGTCTCATCCTGGCCTCGCCGGTGTGGCTCATGCAGATCTGGGGCTTCATCGTCCCCGGCCTGACGAAAAAGGAGCGGCTCGTCGCGCGGCTGTTCGTCGTCGCCGCGGTGCCGCTGTTCCTCACCGGGTGCTTCTTCGCGTTCGTCATGGTGCCCAAGGCCGTCGCGGTGCTGCTCGGGTTCACGCCCGAGGGGGCCTACAACCTCCAGGACGGCTCGCAGTACCTCAACTTCGTCCTCAAGTTCATCGTCGCCTTCGGGTGCGCGTTCCTGCTGCCCGTCTTCCTCGTGGCGCTCAACCTCGTCGGTGTGCTGCCGGCGCGCACGATGCTCAAGGGCTGGCGGCCCGCGGTCATGATCATCTTCGTCTTCGCCGCGGTCATGACCCCCACGCCCGACGCGTACACGATGCTCTTCCTCGCCACGCCGATGATCGCGCTCTACTTCGCGTCCGTGGGGCTGGCCTTCCTCTTCGACCGGCGCAAGGAGGCCGACCGGCCGGACTGGCTGGAGGTCGCGGACGACCAGGCCTCCGCCCTGTAGCGTTCGGCTGTGCCCGACCGCGTCGCCCTCGTCGTCAACCCCACGTCCGGCAAGGGGGCCGGCGTCGCCCTCGGGGAGCAGACGCGTCGGCTGCTCCTCGCCGCGGGCCACGACGTCACTGAGGTGTCCGGCCCCGATTACGGGCAGGCGCGGGCCCGGGCCCTGCAGGCCGTGGCGGACGGCGTCGACACCCTCGTCGTCGTCGGAGGTGACGGCATGGTCCACCTCGGCGTCAACCTGTGCGCTGCCTCGTCGACCCGGCTCGCCGTCGTCGCCGCAGGCACCGGGAACGACTTCGCGCGCAACCTGGGTCTGCCGGTACGCGACCCCGTGGCCGCGGTGGAGCTGCTCGTCAGCGGTCGGACGCGACACGTCGACCTCGGCCGGGCCAGTCACGGCGTCGCGGGGGAGCGATGGTTCGGCGGCGTCCTCGGGGCCGGGTTCGACGCGGTCGTCAACGAGCGCGCGCGGCGCATGACGTGGCCGGGGGGACAGCTGCGCTACACCCTCGCCGTGCTGCGTGAGCTGCCCGTCTTCCGGGCGATCCCCTACGTCGTGGACGTCGACGGGCAGCGCATCCAGACGCGTGCGATGTTGGTGACCGTGGCCAACACGACCTCGTTCGGCGGCGGCATGAAGGTGAGCCCGGACGCCGACGTCGCCGACGGGCTACTCAACGTCATGGTCGTCCACGAGCTGTCGGTCCCGGCGTTCCTGCGCGTCTTCCCCTCCGTGTACTCGGGCCGGCACGTCACCCATCCGGCCGTGCAGCTGCTGCGTGGCCGTCGCATCCGCCTCGAGGCGTCCGGGATCCCGTCGCAGGCCGACGGTGAGGCGTTCGCCGACCTGCCCGTCGAGATCGAGGTGGTGCCCGGCGCCCTCGCGGTCGTCGTGGCCGGGCCGCGGGTAGGGGAGGCGGCGTGATCCCGACCTGGCCGCAGCTCGCGGCGTTCACGTCCGAGCTGGACTTCCCGCTCGACGACTTCCAGACCGAGGCGTGCCGAGCCGTCGAGGAGGGACGCGGTGTCCTCGTGGCGGCCCCCACCGGCGCGGGCAAGACCGTCGTGGGCGAGTTCGCCGTCCACCTGGCCCTCGCCACCGGCCGCAAGGCGTTCTACACGACGCCGATAAAGGCGCTGTCCAACCAGAAGTACGCCGACCTCGTCCGGCGCTACGGCGCCGACAAGGTCGGGCTGCTCACCGGCGACTCGTCGGTCAACGGTGAGGCACCCGTCGTGGTCATGACCACCGAGGTGCTGCGCAACATGATGTACGCCGGGTCCGCGACGCTGCGTGGGCTGGGCTGGGTCGTCATGGACGAGGTCCACTACCTGGCGGACCGGTTCCGGGGTGCCGTGTGGGAGGAGGTCATCATCCACCTGCCGGCGGACGTCAGCGTCGTCTCGCTGTCGGCCACCGTGAGCAACGCCGAGGAGTTCGGCGCGTGGCTCGGCGAGGTCCGCGGGGACACCGAGGTCATCGTGTCCGAGCACCGCCCGGTGCCGCTGTGGCAGCACATGATGGTCGGCCAGACCCTCTTCGACCTCTTCGTCGAGGAGGAGGTGTCCGCGTCGGGCCCCACCGTCGAGGTGGGGGTCAACCCCGACCTCGTCCACGCCATCCGCGGCACCGAGCAGCGCGGCGCCTGGGACAGCCACTGGGTCAGCAACCGGGGCGGCCGCGCCAAGGGCCGCCCGGGAAGAGGCGGCCGCAACGGGCGCGACGGGCGCGACGACTGGGCCGGCCGGGGACGGCGCGGCAACGGGCGGGGGCCGGGCGGTGGCGAGGGCGGCAACGGGTTCGCCCGGGGTGGCCGGCCGGGCGGAGGTGCCACGCGCGCGGAGGTCGTGACCCGCCTCGAGCGCGAGGGTCTGCTGCCGGCGATCACCTTCATCTTCAGCCGGGCCGGCTGCGAGGCCGCGGTCGGCCAGCTGCTGGCCGGGGGCCTGCGTCTCATCCCCGAGGCCGACGGCGAGCGCAACCGCCGCGTCGTCGAGGAGCGCGTCGCGGGGCTGGCCGACGAGGACCTCTCGGTGCTCGGCTACTGGGACTTCGTCGACGGCATCTCGCGCGGCTTCGCTGCCCACCACGCCGGCATGCTCCCGACCTTCCGCGAGGTCGTCGAGGAGCTGTTCACGCAGGGCCGCATCCGGGCCGTGTTCGCCACCGAGACGCTCGCCCTGGGGATCAACATGCCGGCCAGGACCGTCGTCCTCGAGCGACTGGTCAAGTTCAACGGGGAGAACCACGTCGACATCTCGCCGGCCGAGTACACCCAGCTGACGGGTCGTGCCGGGCGCCGCGGCATCGACATCGAGGGCCATGCGGTCGTGCTGTGGAACCGCGGCCTCGACCCGGCGGCCGTCGCCGGTCTCGCCTCGACCCGCACCTACCCGCTGCGCTCGAGCTTCCGGCCCACGTACAACATGGCGGTCAACCTCGTGCGCCAGTTCGGCCGCGACACCGCCCGAACGGTCCTCGAGACCTCGTTCGCCCAGTTCCAGGCCGACCGCGCGGTCGTCGGGTTCGTGCGCACGGTCCGCCGCAACGAGGAGGCGCTCGCCGGGTACGCCGAGTCGATGGCCTGCCACCTCGGCGACTTCACCGAGTACGCCGCCATGCGCGAGGAGATCCGCAGCCTGGAGAAGGAGGGCGCCAAGCGCCGGTCCGCCTCCATGCGGGCAGCCGCCGCGATCTCGCTGGAGAGCCTCAAGATCGGCGACATCGTCCGTATCCCCGCGGGCCGGCACACGGGCCTGGCCGTCGTCGTCATGCCGAACCGTGGCGGCAAGGGTGACCCCGCCTCGCCCTCTGTCGTCACCGAGGACCACCACCTGCGTCGCCTGACCCTGCACGACGTGCCGACGCCCATCGAGCCCCTGGGCACGATGCGGGTTCCCAAGCAGTTCAACGCCAAGAACCCCAAGGCGCGCCGTGACCTCGCCGCGACCCTGCGCGCCACCGTCCCGTACGACCCGCCCCGGCGCGGCGGGTCCGAGCCGTCCCAGGACCCGACGGACGCCCGCATCGAGGAGCTGCTGCGGGCGCTGCGGCACCACCCCTGCCACCGGTGCCCGGACCGCGAGCAGCACGCGCGGTGGGCCGAGCGGTACTTCCGCCTCAGGCGCGAGACCGAGGGTCTGCAGCGCAAGATCGACGGCCGGACCAACTCGGTGGCCAAGACCTTCGACCGCATCTGCGACCTGCTCGGCGAGATGGGCTACCTCGCCGACGGCGGGACGCGGGTCACCGGTGACGGCGACCGGCTGGGCCGCCTCTACACCGAGAAGGACCTCCTCGCCGCCGAGTCGCTGCGCGAGGGCCTGTGGCGTCGGCTCGACCCGCCGTCGCTCGCCGCGGTCGTGTCGACGCTCGTGCACGAGCCGCGGCGCGAGGACGGCGGGCTGACACCGCGGTGGCCCAACGACGAGGTTCGCGAGGCCTACGACCGCATGGTCCGCATCTGGTCCGACCTCGAGGACGCCGAGGGCGCCCTCGCGCTGCCCCGCACGGCGATGCCGGACGCCGGCATCGCGTGGGCGGTCCACCGGTGGGCGAGCGGCCAGCGGCTCGAGGACGTCCTGCGCGGCACCGACCTCGCCGCTGGTGACTTCGTCCGCCGGTGCAAGCAGGTCGTCGACCTGCTCGGGCAGCTCACGGACGCCGGTGACCCGGTCCTGCAGGAGACCGCGCGACGCGCGTCCGACGGCGTGCTCCGCGGCGTCGTCGCCGCCGACCGCATCGACTGACGCCCGCCGCCCGCATGGTCTCGCCGAGGCGGGGGAGCGGCACCAGGCCCGCTGTCGAGTCGTCGTCTGCCGGTGCCGTCGGCTAGGCTGGTGGGACCGTCGACGTTTTTGGTGCTGTGCTCGCACGCTCGCAAGGACCGAACAGCGAGCGCGCCTCTTCTCAGGTCTCTGGGGTCGTGCGTTTGTGGCGACACGGAGCCCTCGTCCGAGCGGCTCCGACCTCCAACCTGAAGGAGCCAGACATGGCACAGGGAACTGTCAAGTGGTTCAACGCGGAGAAGGGCTTCGGCTTCATCGCTCCGACCGAGGGCCCGGACGTCTTCGTCCACTACTCCGAGATCACCGGCAACGGCTACCGGAGCCTCGAGGAGAACCAGGCCGTCGAGTTCGACGTCGAGCAGGGCCCCAAGGGCCCGCAGGCGATGCGCGTCCGCGCTCTCTGACGCCGCGGCCCGTCGGGCCGTCACGAGGAGGTCGGTCCCGTCCGGGACCGACCTCTTCGCGTACCGGAGCCCGGGTCAGCGGATGCCGAGGGCGGTGACGACGCGGTCGAAGGACGACGTCAGGCCGTGCTCGAGGGCCAGGCGCGACATCAGCGCGGGGTCGGCGACCGCGGTCGGCAGGGCGAGGTCGACGTCGGGCAGCGGGGCGTCGCGGACCACCTCGACCACGCGTGGCGCGGCGTCGAGGTACTGGCCGGCGGCCTCGAGCCTGGCCCGCTGGGCGCCCTTGAGCGCCGGGTCGCCCCCGTCGATCGCCGCGCGCAGCCCCTCCAGCGTCCCGTAGGTCGTGATGAGCTTGGCGGCCGTCTTCTCACCGATGCCGGCGACGCCCGGCAGGCCGTCGCTCGTGTCGCCCCGCAGGGCCGCCATGTCGGCGTAGGCGCGTCCGTTCGCGACGCCGTACTTCTCGGCGATGAACGCCTGGTCGACGAAGTCGGGGGCGCGGACCCCGCCCCGGGCGGTGTAGACGACGCGCACGCCGTTGGCGTCGTCGACGAGCTGGAACAGGTCGCGGTCGCCGGTGACGATGTCGATGGGCATCCGCCCGGACCATGTGGTGGCCAGCGTGCCGATGACGTCGTCGGCCTCGTGCCCGTCGACTCCGACGCGGGCCAGGCCGAGGGCGCGCAGGGCGTCGACGATGATCGGCACCTGGACGGTGAGGGCCTCGGGCGCCTCCTCGCCGTTCAGCTCGTTCTCGCCGCGGGCGGCCACGCGGTGCGCCTTGTACGACGGGATGGCCGCGACGCGGAAGGCCGGCCGCCAGTCGTTGTCCCAGCAGGCGGCCAGGTGGGTGGGGTGGGCGCGCTCGACGAGGGAGGCGATCATGTCGAGGAGTCCGCGAACCGCGTTGGTCGGGGTGCCGCTCGGGCCGATCACCTCGGGAACGCCGAAGAAGGCCCGGAAATACAGCGAGGCCGAGTCGAGGAGCATGAGCCTGTCTCTTATACACATCTGACGCTGCCGACGACGGA
>NZ_JBPGXG010000032.1:0-35201 GCF_056755255.1 Monashia sp. HAY1-5C
TCCGTCGTCGGCAGCGTCAGATGTGTATAAGAGACAGGCCCGGCACCCCGTGGAGGGGCGCCGGGCTCGTCGCGTGCGGCGGGGTCAGACCAGGTCGAACCGGTCGAGCTCCATCACCTTGGTCCACGCGGCGACGAAGTCGTGGACGAACTTCTCCCGGGCGTCCTCGCTGGCGTACACCTCGGCGAGCGCGCGCAGCTGGGAGTTCGACCCGAAGATGAGGTCGACCGGGGTGGCCGTCCACTTGAGGTCACCGCTGGCGAGGTCACGGATGTCGTAGACGTTCTCCTCGGACTCCGACGCCTTCCACTGCGTGCCGGGGGCGAGCAGGTTGACGAAGAAGTCGTTGGTCAGGACGCCCGGACGGTCGGTCAGGACGCCGTGCGCGACGCCACCGACGTTGTTGCCGAGGGCCCGCAGGCCGCCGACGAGGACCGTCATCTCGGGAGCGGTGAGGTTCAGCATGTACGCGCGGTCGACGAGAAGGACCTCCGGCTGGAGCTTGACGCCCGGACGCAGGTAGTTGCGGAACCCGTCTGCGCGCGGCTCGAGCACCGCGAAGGAGTCGACGTCCGTCGCTTCCTGCGTCGCGTCGGTGCGGCCGGGGTGGAACGGCACGGTCACCGCGACACCCGCGTCCTGCGCGGCCTTCTCCACGGCGGCGGAGCCCGCGAGGACGATGAGGTCGGCCAGCGAGATCGTCGCGCCACCGGCCTCGTTGAACTCGCGCTGGATGCCCTCGAGGGTGTCGAGGACCGCCCCGAGCTGCTCGGGCTGGTTGACGGCCCAGCTGCGCTGCGGCTCCAGGCGGATACGAGCGCCGTTTGCACCGCCCCGCTTGTCGGTGCTGCGGAAGGTGGCGGCCGACGCCCAGGCGGTCGAGACGAGCTGGGAGACCGTCAGGCCGGACCCGAGGACCTTGTCCTTGAGCGCGGCGACGTCGTCGTCGCCCACCAGCGGACCCTCGACGGCGGGCACGGGGTCCTGCCACAGCTGCTCCTCGCCGACCCACGGGCCGAGGTAGCGCGAGACCGGACCCATGTCGCGGTGGAGCAGCTTGTACCAGGCCTTGGCGAAGGCCAGGCGGAACTCCTCGGGGTCCTCGAGGAAGCGACGCGAGATCTTCTCGTAGGCCGGGTCGAAGCGCAGGGCCAGGTCGGAGGTCAGCATGCGCGGCTCGTGACGCTTCGACGGGTCGTGGGCGTCCGGGATCAGGTCGGCGCCCGCGCCGTCCTTCGGCCGCCACTGGTGGGCGCCGGCCGGGGACGTCGTCAGCTCCCAGTCGTAGCCGAACAGGATCTGGAAGAACTCGTTGTCCCACCGCGTCGGGTTGGAGGTCCACGTGACCTCGAGACCGGACGTGATCGTGTCGGCGCCCTTGCCGCTGCCGAACTCGCTCTTCCAGCCGAGGCCCTGCTGCTCGAGCGGGGCACCCTCGGGCTCCGGGCCGACGAGGCTGGAGTCGCCGGCGCCGTGGGTCTTGCCGAAGGTGTGGCCACCGGCGATGAGCGCGACGGTCTCCTCGTCGTTCATGGCCATCCGACCGAAGGTCTCGCGGATGTCGCGTGCCGAGGCGACGGGGTCCGGGTTGCCGTTGGGGCCCTCGGGGTTGACGTAGATCAGACCCATCTGGACCGCGCCGAAGACCTCGTCGAGCTGACGGTCGCCGGAGTAGCGCTCGTCGCCGAGCCAGGTGTCCTCCGGACCCCAGAAGATCTCCTCCGGCTCCCAGACGTCCTCACGGCCGAAGCCGAACCCGAAGGTCTGGAAGCCCATGTCCTCGAGGGCCACGTTGCCGGCGAGCACGAGCAGGTCGGCCCAGGAGATCTTCTGTCCGTACTTCTGCTTGACCGGCCAGAGCAGGCGGCGGGCCTTGTCGAGGTTGGCGTTGTCGGGCCAGCTGTTGAGCGGCGCGAACCGCTGACCGCCGTCACCGGCCCCACCGCGACCGTCGTAGATGCGGTACGTGCCGGCCGCGTGCCAGCTCATCCGGATGAACAGGCCGCCGTAGTGGCCGAAGTCGGCCGGCCACCAGTCCTGCGAGGTGTGCAGCACGTCGACGATGTCCTGCTTGAGGGCGTCCAGGTCGAGCTTGGCGAACTCGGCCTTGTAGTCGAAGTCCGGGCCCAGCGGGTTGCCCTTGGGGGAGTGGGCGTGCAGCACCGACAGGTCGAGCGAGTCGGGCCACCAGTCCTTGATGCCGCGCGGGCGACCGCCGGTCTTCGGCGTGGGCGAGTCGATCGCCGGGTTCTCGCTCTCGCTGCCCTGCGCGGTCGCCGAGTCGTGCATGACCGGGCAGCCGCCGCCGCTCGTGCGGTCCACCCCCTGCGGGCTCTCGGGGGTGACGTGGTTCTGGATGTCGGTCATGAGTGGTTCCTTCCGGGCATCGTTGTCGCTTCAGGGGTTTCGGCGGTCGAGCAGGCGGGACAGGTGCCCCAGTAGACGACCTCCGCCTCGTCGATCACGAAACCGTGGTCGTCGGAGGCGGTGAGACAGGGGGTGTGGCCGGTGGCGCAGTCGACGTCGGCGATCGCGCCGCACGAGCGGCAGACCACGTGGTGGTGGTTGTCGCTGACCCGGGCCTCGTAGCGTGCGGTCGCCCCAGCGGGCTGGATGCGTCGCAGCAGGCCCGCGGTGGTGAGCGCACGCAGGACGTCGTACACCGCCTGGTGCGAGACCGCGCCGAGGTCTGCGCGGACCCTGTCGATCACCGTGTCGGTGTCGGCGTGCGGGTGGTTGTGGACCACCGAGAGGACTGCCAGCCGCGGCCGGGTGACCCGCAGCGACGCCCCCCGCAACACGGCCTCGTAGTCCGTCGTCGTCATGCGCACACCATGGCGTCTAATCTTGAATGAGTCAAGATGTGTCTCGAAGGCTCTCGCGCGACCACACCCGAGCACGGCGACGAGCCGGTCAGCTCCAGCGGGAGCTGACCGGCTCGGCCCGTCGACGCGTGCCTCCCGAGAGGCGGGCGCGTCAGTCGGGTCAGTCCGTGACCTGCAGCGCCTTGACCTCGTCGCGAGCGGCGAGGACCGCGGCGTGCTGCCGGGTCACGACCTCACGGAAGCCCGCGCTGAGGTCCGCCTCGAGGGCCTTCTCGTACTCCGACACCGCGTGGTCCTCACCGGTCACCGCGGCACCCAGGACGCTGCCGGCGTCATCACCGGTCAAGGCGTCCTTGAGCGCGATCCAGCCGCGGTGCAGGGCGGCGGCGGCCGACCCGCTCTCGTCGACGTCCTCGCCGTACTCGTGGCCCATCTCGACGATCTCGCGCCGGAAGCCGGCGCGCTGCTCGGACAGGCGTTGCAGGGTGCTGGCCCACTCGGGACGGTCACCGTCACGAAGCTTCTCGGCGGCCGAGGCGAACCCTCGCTCGCCGTCCTTCAGCGTCTCCACCAGGTCCTTGGCGACCTTCTCGTCATCCGACATCTGTGCTCCTTCGTCGATGAGCTGGACCTTCGAGTCCTACCCGCAAGGTGAGGCCACCAACCGGCGGAACCGCCGTCGGACGCGGCCGGCCACCCGCTCCCTCAGGGCCACCGCTCGGGGCCGCGGCGGGCGACGTCCCGAGGGTCGTCAGTCGTCCATCGCCTCGATCCCCAGCTCGGCCAGCTCGACCATGCGCGCGCGCATGTGGCTGATCATCTCCGGGTCCGGAGGCGTCCAGCCCGTGATCTCCTCGACGACGCGCAGCGGCTCGGTCGTCCGGTAGGACCGCGTCGGGTTGCCCCGGGAAGCGCTTGTCGGTGACGTTCGGGTCGTCCTCGATCCGGCCGAGCGGCTCGACCCGGTAGACGCGGCCGGGACCGTCACCGCGAGCGAGCTCGGCAGCCAGTGGTGCGCCGTCGCGCGTGGCGGTCAGGTAGATGTGCTTGGCCCGGCGCCCCGATCCGTAGTTCGAGCTCCACCCCGGCGTGAGCAGGTCACCCGGGCGCAGGTCCGCTCTCGTCCCGTGGAAGAACGGCCCGGGGTCGTCGACGACGCGCGGCGTCGGAGGTGGGTCCCGCAGCAGGCTGTCGAGCCGTTGCATGAGGACCGCGACCCGGCTGCGCCCCTTGGGCGCCCGCGGGTAGCGGCTCAGCACCTCGAGGACGACGGGCGTGGCCCGCTCGGCGGCTGCGGTGACGACGTACTCCGCGACGACCGGGTCGTCGCCCCGGGCGAGCTCGGCTGCGCGGGCGGCGTGGGCGGCCGACCCGAGGATGTGCCGCACCTGCGTCGCCCGGGCGAGGGGGTGCAGGTAGGCCGCTGCGGCGGCATCGCCCGCGGCGGTCGCCGCGTGCCGCGCGGGTTCGGCCGTCGCGTCTTTTGCGGCGCGGTGGGCGTCGGCCGCGGCGCTGCGTTGGAGGCGCGACCGCGGCGCGCCCTCGGCGAAGACCCGCGCGGCGTGGACAGCCGCCGCCGGCCGCGGGTCATCGGGACGGTCCCGCTGGAAGAGGACGAGCGCCGGTTCGGCGCACGCCGCGGCATACCCGGCGACCGCCCGCAGCTCGTCCATCGTCAGCTCGACGTCTCCTGGGCCGGTCTGCATCGCCCAAACCTCCCACACGGCCATCCGCCCGCGCCCCTCGGGACGGTGCCGGCTCGCCCGCCGGCGAGGGCTGTCACCCGCCTGCGGGGGCTGTCGCCCGGCCGCGAGGGCTGTCACCCGGCCGCGCGGGCTGTCGCCCGGCCGCGCGGGCTGTCGCCCGGGCTGCGCGGGCTATCGCCCGGCCAGCTCGGCCACCACCGGGGCCAGCACGTCGGCGGAGTTCGCGCCGACGACGAAGTAGGTGTAGCCGATCTCCTCGCGGCGTCGCTCGATCTCCTCGGCGGCGGCCACCGGGTCGCCCGGGAGCACGGCCAGCGAGTCCGCCTCCCGGAGGGCCTGCGGGTCGGTGTCGCGCACCGAGGTCATGAACGGGGCGATGGCGTCGCCGACGACGGGGACGTGGAGCGCGAGCTCGACGTCGCGCACGGCACGCAGCTCGCGCGCCCGACGCGCGACGTCGGCACGGGCGTCACGGGGCAGCGTCGCGATCGTGACGGTGTCGGCGACCTCGGCAGCCAGCGCCAGGGCTCTCGGCCCCCGGACGGCCATGACCACCGGCGTGTGGACGTCCGGGCCGTCCAGGTCGCGCAGCACGGCCACGGTCTCACGCACCTGGGCCAGCCGCCCCTTCGGTGGCGGGACGGGCATCCCGAGCTCGCGCAGCTCGTCCTCGATCCCCGGCCGTCCGGTGCCGATGCCCATCTCGAAGCGCCCCTCGGTGAGCACCGACAGCGAGTGTGCCTCCCAGGCGGTGCTCCAGGCCGGTCGCAGCGGGGAGGCGTAGACCCAGGTACCGACGCGCAGGTCGGTCTGCGCCGCTGCCATCGCGAGTGCTGGGGCGGGCGCGGGCTGCCACTGCGGCACGTCGGGCATCAGCAGCGTCGAGTAGCCGCTGTCGGCGATGCGGCGCACCCGGTCCCGCCACGTGGGCACGTCGGTCAGCACCGGGGTGACGACCCCGAAACGAAGCGGTCTGGTCATGTCTGGACTCCGTCCGCAGGTGGCACGTCCGGCAGTCGGCGTGGCCGACGACGAACCGTGGAGCACGGAGGAGCAAGGGTAGCGGCGGCTGCTACCGTCGGTGCCAGTTGCCGTCAGAGTCCAGGCGAAGGTCGCGGGTCGCGCTCGTCGTGACCGTCGGCAGCCCGAGGCCTCCACACGGAGGCCTCGCACGACAAGAAGAGGCAAACCAGTGGCAACAGGCACCGTGAAGTGGTTCAACAGCGAAAAGGGCTTCGGCTTCATCGAGCAGGACGGCGGCGGCGCCGACGTCTTCGTTCACTACTCGGCCATCGAGAGCAGCGGCTACCGCGAGCTGCAGGAGGGCCAGAAGGTCGAGTTCGACGTCACCCAGGGCCCGAAGGGGCCTCAGGCGGAGAAGGTCAGGGGCATCTGACGCGGGACCTCCGCCCTCGTGCTCGAAGGACGATCCCCCGACCTGTCGGTCGGGGGATCGTCCGTGTGGGGAGGGTCAGGCCGCCGGGGCCGGTTTCACCGCGAGCACCGGGCACGGGGCGTCGAGGAGGACCTGCTGCGCCGTGCTGCCGGTGAGCAGCTTGCCCACGGGGGAGCGTCGACGCACGCCGATGACGACGAGGTCCGCGTCGACCTCCTCGACGCAGGTGAGGATCGCCTCG
Organism: Monashia sp. HAY1-5C; assembly: GCF_056755255.1. Taxonomy (NCBI): domain Bacteria; kingdom Bacillati; phylum Actinomycetota; class Actinomycetes; order Micrococcales; family Intrasporangiaceae; genus Intrasporangium; species Monashia sp. HAY1-5C. The sequence goes on from NZ_JBPGXG010000032.1 coordinate 6,169, forward strand.
GCCGCCGAGCTGCCGGTCGTGGGTTGGCGGACGTCGTGGCCGATGTCCTGGTTGGCCAGCTGCAGGTCGATGGCGTCCATGTCCTGGGCGGTCGCGAACGAGGGGTCGGCGTAGTTGCCGTCACGGCCGGTGTTGACGACCGTGAGGTGGGCCCCGGTGCGTCGGGCGAGGTCGATGGCGGCATCGAGCGCCGCCGACCCCTCCGGCGTGGGGATGTACCCGACGACGATCCTGGCGTACATGCGTCTCCTGTCCTGCGCTCGACGGGCCCGAGGTGGGGCTGGTTCCGCCCGGTCGAGCGCGGGTTCGGTGGGGAGGGAGGGGGGCCGCCGCCTCGGTCGGCGGCCCCGCCCGTTCGTGGGGGCTACGCCTCGAGCCGCAGCGCGCCGGTCATGATGCCGACGCCCTCGGTCATCGAGTGCGACTGCGGCGTGATGACGCCGGCACAGCCGCCGAGCCGTTGGACGTGGATGCGGTCGGCCACGTCCCACACGTGCGGCATGTTGTGCGAGATGAGGATGACGCCGAGGCCCTTCTCCCGCAGCTGCCGCACCATCGCGAGCACCTGGTTGCTCTCCTTGACCCCGAGGGCTGCGGTCGGCTCGTCGAGGACGACGACCTTGCCGCCGAACGCCGCGGCCCGGCTGACGGCGACGGCCTGCCGCTGTCCGCCGGAGAGCGTCTCGACCGCCTGGCCCATGTTCTGGATCGTCTGGATGCCGAGCTCCTGGACGGCGGCACCCGCCCGCTCCCGCATGCCCTTCTTGTCGAGCATGCGCAGCACGGACCCGAGCGGGCCCGGGCGGCGCTCCTCGCGGGCGAGGTAGAGGTTGCTCGCGATGTCCAGCGCCGGGATGACCGCCAGCTGCTGGTACACCGTCTCGATGCCGGCGTCACGCGCGTCCTGCGGGCGGGTGAAGTGCACCCGCTTGCCGTCGAGCTCGAGCACGCCGGCGTCGGGGACCAGGGCACCGGTCAGGCACTTGATGAGCGTGGACTTCCCGGCGCCGTTGTCGCCGATGACGGCAAGGACCTCACCGGGGTAGAGGTCGAGGTCGACCCCGTCGAGCCCGACCACGCGGCCGAAGGTCTTCACGAGCCCCCGGGCCGAGAGGACCGGCTGCCGGGTCCCGCTCGAGGTGCCCGTCGCGTCCGATGCCACTGCGGTCATGACTTCACCTTCCTGATCCACTGGTCGATCGCCACCGCCACGATGACGAGGACGCCCACGGCGAGCAGTCGGTACTGCTGGTCGACGCGGGCCAGGCTGAGGCCGACGTAGAAGGCCTGGACGATGAGGGCGCCGATGAGCGTCCCCACCAGCCGGCCGCGCCCGCCGAAGAGGCTCGTGCCGCCGATGACGACCGCCGTGATGCTCTGCAGGTTGGCGTCGGTGATGGCGTTGGGGCTCGCTGCACCGGCACGACCGATGAGGACCCAGGCGCCGAGGCCGTAGATGAGGCCCGCGACGACGTACACGCTGAGCAGCACGCGCTTGCTCGCGATGCCCGACAGGCGCGCGGCCTCCGCGTCGTCGCCGACGGCGTAGACGTGCTGGCCCCAGGCCGTCTGGCTCAGGGCGAACCCGACCACCGCGTAGAGGACGAGCACGATGACGACGCCGACCGTGAGCCGGAACGGGCCGAGCGGGAAGCTCGTCGAGGTCCAGTTGAGCAGGTCCGGCAGCTCGTTGTTCTGGAAGCTCTTGCTGCCCGAGTAGAGCAGCGCCGCCGCGGTGAAGATGCTCAGGGTCCCGAGCGTGACGATGAACGGCGGCAGGTTGACGCGGGTGACGAGCAGCCCGTTCAGCGCGCCGGCGGCGAGGCCGAGCCCGACACCGACCAGCAGGGCCACCGGTGCCGGCCAGCCGTGGTCGGCGGCGAGCTTGGCCATGACCATCATCGCGAGGATGACGATGGCTCCGACGGACAGGTCGATGCCGGCGGTGAGGATGATGAGCGTCTGGCCGATGGCCAGGCACGCGACGACCGCCGTCTGCTGCACGAGCAGGGAGAGCGCCGCCGGGTTGGAGAACCTCGGGTTGACGGCGGTGAAGACCACCATCGTCAGGACGAGGATGACGAGCGGGCTGATCCACGGGTGTCCGTGGAGCAGGTGCTGCACGCGTTGGAGGGGGCTGTGCCGTCGACGGGTCAGCTCCGCCACCGCGGCCGAGGTGCCAGCGGTCATGTCGATCAGCCCCAGCAGATCTTCGATGCGGCGTCCGAGGTGATGCTCTCGACCCCGTCGGCCTTCTTGTCGGTGACCAGGGCGACACCGGTGTTGTAGAAGTCCAGGCCGTTCGAGGTCTTGGGCTTCTCGCCGCCGCGCGCGATCTTGGCGATGGCCGCCATGCCGAGCGTGGCCATCTTGAGCGGGTACTGCTGCGACGTCGCGCCGATGATGCCGTCCTTGACCGACTTGACGCCGGCGCAGCCGCCGTCGACGGAGACGATGATGACGCCCTTCTCCTTGCCGGCCGCCTTGAGGGCGTTGTACGCGCCGATGGCCGCGGGCTCGTTGATCGTGTAGACGACGTTGATGTCGGGGCTGTTGGTCAGGCAGTTCTCCATGGCGGTGCGGCCGCCGTCCTCGGAACCGGTGGTCGGCTCGTTGCAGGCGATGGCGTACTGGCCGCCGGCGTAGCTGCCGGTCTTGTCCTCGTCGCCGTTCTTCTGCTTGTCCTTGGTGTCGATCCCCATGCCGGTCAGGAAGCCCTGGTCACGGTTGTAGTCGACCGAGACGACCTTGTCGTTGAACAGGTCGAGGAGGGCGATCGTGGCCTTCTTGCCGCCGAGCTGCTTGTTGGCCCACTGGCCGATCAGCTCACCGGCCTTGAAGTTGTCGGTCGCGAAGGTGATGTCGACGGTGTTTGCGGGGTCGGGCGGCGTGTCGAGGGCGATGACGTAGAGCCCGGCGTCGCGCGCCTTCTTGATCGCGGCGTTGACCCCCGGCCCGTTGGGGGTGATGAGGATGCCCTTGTCGCCCGCGGCGATGGCGTTCTCGATGGCCTGGACCTGGCCCTGCTCGTCGCCGTCCTTGGCGCCCGAGGCGATGGTCAGGTCGACGTTGTCCTTGGCCGCGTCGGCCTGGGCGCCCTTCTGCATGGCGACGAAGAACGGGTTGGTGGAGTCCTTGGTGATGAGGGAGACGCCGACCTTCTCGCCGGCGTCACCTCCGCCCGTCCCCGAGCCGGTGGCGGAACCGCCGCCGCCACAAGCCGCGATCCCGAGGACCAGGCTCCCGGCCGCCACGGCGACCAACGCCCGGCGCGCTGCCGGCCGGTGCGTGGGAACGATGGTGGTGCGCTGCATGACGTGACCTCTCTGTCCGACGTCGTCGGCTGACAACGTTGTCAGAATCTTTATAGGGTGCCGTTCCCCCATGAGTCAAGGTTTCATGACCATACTGAGACATGGATGAGACAACGTTGTCACCTGGCGGTGCCGACACCGGCCCCCGCCCGACGCCGCCGGCCGCGGCCGCCGGCCTCGATGGCAGACGCGTCGCCCGGGCCACCATGAAGGACGTCGCGACGCTCTCGGGCGTCAGCCTCAAGACGGTGTCGCGCGTCGTCAACCACGAGGCCAACGTGTCCACCGCGGTCCGCCAGCGCGTCGAGCGTGCGGTCGCCCAGCTCGACTACGTCCACAACGCCAACGCGAGCCTCCTGCGGCGGGCGAACAACCGATCCGGGACGGTCGGCGGGCTCTTCCAGGACCTCAGCAACAGCTTCTCCGCCAGCCTGCTGCGATCCCTCGAGGACATCGCCCGCAGCCACGGCACCGTCGTGCTGGCGGCCAGCCTCGACGAGGAGGCGGAGCGCGAGGTCGAGCTCGTCCGTGGGCTCGTGGCGCGGCGCGTCGACGGCCTCGTCCTCATGCCCGCGACGGCCCGGCAGGAGTACCTCGCGCCGGAGCTGCGGGCCGGGTTGCCGACGGTCTTCGTCGACCGTGTCCCGCACGGGGTCGACGCCGACTGCGTCACCGTCGACAACGTCCTCGGCGCTCGTCGGGCGGTCGAGCACCTCGTGGCGCACGGACACCGACGCGTCGCGGCCCTGTGCGACCTCGCGAAGATCCAGACCGCGCAGGATCGGCTGCGTGGCTACCGCGAGGTCATGCGGGCGGCCGGAGCCGCCGAGACGGATCTCGTCGAGGTGGTCGACCTGCACACGACCGAAGCCGCCGAGCACGCGGTTCTCGGCCTGTTCGACGGGCCGGGCCCGGCGCCGACGGCCCTGTTCGCCGGGCGCAACGACCTCGCCGTCGGGGCGTTCCGGGCCCTGCGCGCGCTCGGGCTCACCCACCGCGTGGCGGTCGTCGGGTTCGACGACTTCCCGATGGCCGACCTCATCGACCCGCCCCTGACCGTGGTCCGGCAGAACGTCGAGCGCATCGGCGCGGAGGTCGGCAGGCTGCTCTTCTCCCGCATCGACGGCGACAGCACGCCGCCCCAGCGGGTCGTCATCGAGCCGTCTCTCGTCGTGCGGGGCTCGGGCGAGATCGGCCCCCACTGACGCTGCCCCGGGGGCCCTGCGCCCGTACCCGGGGGGCCCGCCTGGCCGCCAGGCCGGCCCGTCGCCTGCGTCGGTCCGCGACCGGCGTGTCCACCACGCGGACGGCCGTTGCAAATCCTAGCCAGGCAGTATGAGATCAGGGCATGCGCCACCAGATGCTGACCATGCGTCGCGCGGTCGACCACATGGGTGTCGCCAGCGCCATCTGTCGCTGAGCGCGCCCCGCACGCCCCGGCCGCCCTCCGCGCGGCCCTGAAGGGCGTCGCGCCCCTCCCGGCCCGGCCGCGAGCACGTCCCGGCCTGAGGCCCTCGGGGCGTCGCGGCCCGTCTCAGGCCCGTCGCGGCCCGTCGCGGCCCGTCGCGGCGTCGCCGGGAGCTGCTGCCTCCCCCCGCCCGATGGTGCCGACCGTTCCCGGACGGCCGGCCGTGCCGCGGGCTCCTTCACGCACGCCTTCCGAAAGGTCCCTTCGCCATGCCCACCACCCCGTCCGCCCACGCGCCGGACCGACGTTCCGTCCTGTTCGCCCTCGCCGCCACGCCGCTGCTCGCGACGCTCGCTGCCTGCGGTGGGACCTCCAGCGCGGCCGACGGTGGCCCGCCGCTGGCTCCCACCGCGGCGCTGCCGACCACGGTCCCGAAGGGCACGACGCTCGTCGTCGGCGACCCGCAGGTCGAGCAGGCCCTCAGGCTCTCCGGCGAGCTGGAGAAGTTCACCTTCCCGGTCACCTTCGCCAACATCAGCGGTGGCCCGCAGACGCTGGAGGCCTTCCGGGCCAAGGCCCTGGACCTCGGTGCGGTGGCCGACATCCCGCCCCTGCAGGCCGCGTGGACCGGGGTCGACACGCGCATCGTCGCCGCGCAGTTCCGCAGGCAGCCCGAGACGCACCCGATCTACCAGCTCGGCATCGCACCGGGCGTGCGGGTCACCTCACTGGCCGACCTGCGCGGCAAGAAGATCGCCTACAGCCCCGGCCAGGCGCAGGGCGCCCTCGTCCTGCGCGTGCTGCACAGGGCCCGGCTGACCCAGCAGGACGTCCAGCTCGTCGAGCTGCCGAGCACCGGCGACGTCTACCCGACCGCCTTGGCCTCCAAGCAGATCGACGTCGCGCCCATCGGGGGAGTTGCCCTCGAGCGATACCTCGCCCAGTACGGCAGGGACGGCGCCACGGTCGTCCCGCACGGGCTGCGCGACGACCCCGGTCACCTCTACGCCCCCGAGAGCTCCCTGCGCGACGCCGGCAAGGCCGCCGCGATCCGCGAGTACGTCGCGCACTGGGGCGCCGCGTTGAAGTGGGTCGACGAGCACCCGAAGGAGTGGGTCGCGGGCTACTACGTCCGCAACCAGGGACTGACCGACGCCGAGGGCCAGTACCTCGTCAGGTCCGCCGGCGCCCGCGACGTCCCCACCGACTGGACGGCCGCGATCCGCCGCCACCAGGAGACCGCCGACCTCCTGTCGGCCGACCAGCGCCGCCCGCACCTCGACGTCGCCACCCTCTGGGACCGCCGGTTCGAGAAGGTCGGCGGCACCGCCTACGCGACCGGACGCGCCTCATGACGACGCTGGTCGGCATCTCCACGCGGCGCGATAACCGCACGGCCGCAACGGTGCCCGTCGTCCGTCTGGTCGACGAGCGCCCACGGGCGACGAGGCTCGGACCGGGTCGCCGACGCCGCTTCGACGCAGCGCTCGGGTCCGTGGCCCTGCTCGCCGTCTGGGTGACGGGTTCGGCCTCAGGGCTGCTCGACCCCCGCATCCTGTCGGCCCCGTGGACCGTCGTCACGACCACCGGCGACCTGCTCGCCGACGGCCGGCTGCAGACCAACCTCGCCGTGTCTGCCCAGCGTGCCGGCCTCGGTCTGCTCCTCGGGATCCTCCTCGGTTCCGCCCTGGCGCTGCTCTCGGGCCTGAGCCGGTTCGGTGAGGCGCTCGTCGACGGGCCGGTGCAGGTCAAGCGCGCCATCCCCTCACTCGCCCTCCTGCCGCTGCTCATCCTCTGGTTCGGCATCGGCGAGCCGATGAAGGTCGTCACCATCACGCTCGGCGTGCTCGTGCCCGTCTACGTCCAGACCCACGCCGGGCTTCGGGGCATCGACAGCAGGTACGTCGAGCTGGCGCAGACCGTCGGGTTGAGCCGAACAGCCTTCGTACGCAAGGTGATCCTTCCCGGTGCCCTGCCGGGCTTCCTCCTCGGCCTCCGGTTCGCCGTCACCGCCGCCTGGTTGTCCCTCGTGGTCGTCGAGCAGGTCAACTCGACGTCCGGCATCGGCTACATGATGGAGCTCGCGCGCACGTACGGACAGACCGACATCATCGTCGTCGGGCTCGTCCTCTACGGGCTGCTCGGTCTGCTGTCCGACGGTGCCGTCCGACTCCTGCAGAGGAGGGCACTGGCATGGCAGCGCACCCTGGGCTCCTGAGCCCCGACCGCGTCGGCGCCGACCGCACCGCCGTCGTCGTCGAGGACCTCGTGCGCGGCTACGGACCCAAGGGCGTCCTCGACGGGGTCTCCCTCGACATCGCACCAGGGGAGTTCGTCGTCCTGCTGGGCCGCAGCGGCTGCGGCAAGAGCACGCTGCTGCGCGCGCTGGCGGGGCTCGACGGGGAGGTCAGCGGCTCGGGACGCGTCGTCGTCCCCGACCGCGTCTCGGTCGTCTTCCAGGACTCGCGACTGCTGCCGTGGGCCAGCGTCCTCGACAACGTCGTCCTCGGCCTCTCCGGCCGAGCAGCGCGCGACAAGGGGGTGGCCGCGCTGGACGAGGTGGGGCTCGCCGGCCGCGAGCACGCCTGGCCGGCCGAGCTCTCGGGCGGTGAGCAGCAGCGCGTGGCCCTGGCCCGGTCCCTCGTCCGGGACCCCGAGCTGCTGCTGGCCGACGAGCCCTTCGGCGCCCTCGACGCCCTGACCCGCCTCCGCATGCACGACCTGCTGCGCGAGCTCTACGACCGGCACCATCCTGCGGTGCTGCTCGTGACCCACGACGTCGACGAGGCGGTCACCCTCGCCGACCGGGTCATCGTCCTGGACCGTGGGCGCATCGCCCTGGAGCGACGCATCGACCTCACCCACCCCCATGGGGACGGGCAGGCGCACGGAGGCGACCGGGACCCGTCCGACGCCGCCTTCGCCGCCGTCCGGAGCGAGCTCCTCGCCGCCCTCGGCGTCACCCCCGCCGGATCCCGCACGGCCACCGAACCCACCGACACCGACCCCGACCCCGACGCCGAAAGGACCACGTCATGACAACCACCAGCCGCCGCGCCATGCACCTCAACGCCTTCCTCATGAGCACCGGGCACCACGAGGCGTCCTGGCGTCTGCCGGAGAGCGACCCCTTCGCGGGCACCGACGTCACGCACTACCAGCGCCTGGCGCAGATCGCCGAGCGGGGCCACCTCGACTCGATCTTCTTCGCCGACAGCCCGGTCCTCTGGAACGACATCGGGCGACGCCCGTCGGGGGCCCTCGAGCCCACGGTCCTGCTGACGGCCATCGCGGCGGTCACGAGCCGCATCGGTCTCATCGCCACGGCGTCGACGACGTACAACGACCCCTACAACCTCGCGCGCCGGTTCGCGTCCGTCGACCACGTCAGCGGCGGCCGTGCCGGGTGGAACGTCGTCACGACGGCCGGACCCGACGCCGCCCGGAACTTCGGCCTCGACGACCAGCCCGCGCACCACACGCGCTACGAGCGGGCCGCCGAGTTCCTCGACGTCGCCCAGAAGCTGTGGGACAGCTGGGACGACGACGCGCCGACCGGCGACAAGGCCTCCGGCCGGTGGGGCGACAACGACAAGGTCCGGGCCATCGAGCACGTCGGAACCCACTTCCGGGTGCGCGGTCCGCTGAACCTGCCACGCTCGCCGCAGGGGCACCCGCTCATCGTCCAGGCGGGCTCGTCCGAGGACGGCAAGGCGTTCGCGTCCCGGTACGCCGAGGCGGTCTTCACCGCCCACCAGACCCTCGAGGACGCCAGGGCGTTCCACGCCGACCTCAAGGCCCGCACCGCGGCCGTCGGCCGCGACCCCGAGGGCATCAAGGTCCTGCCGGGCATCGTCCCGGTCATCGGCTCGACTGAGGCCGAGGCGCGAGCGCTCGAGGCCGAGCTCGACGAGCTGATCCGCCCGGAGTACGCCGTGGCCCAGCTCGCCCGGACGCTGCGGCTCACCCCGGACGACCTGCCGCTCGACCGCCCGCTGCCGGCGGACCTGCCCTCCGAGGACGAGATCGAGGGGGCCAAGAGCCGCTACACCCTCATCGTGGAGCTCGCGCGCCGTGAGCACCTCACGGTCCGGCAGCTCATCGGCCGCCTCGGCGGCGGGCGCGGGCACCGGACCTTCGCGGGCACCCCCGAGCAGGTCGCGGACGCCCTCGAGGAGTGGTTCACCGGCGGTGCCGCCGACGGGTTCAACATCATGCCGGCCGCCCTCCCGTCGGGCCTGGAGGCGTTCGTCGACCACGTCGTGCCGATCCTCGTGCGGCGCGGCCGTTTCCGCGCCGAGTACACGGGGTCGACCCTCCGCGAGCACTACGGGCTGCCCCGCCCCGTCAACCGCTACTCGGGCACGCCGACGCGCGCCGAGGCCGCGACGGCATGAGCGACCGACCCGGCCCGGGGGACGCGTCCCGCGTCACCCCCACGACCCACCGACCCGCCTCGTGAAAGGACCCGCCATGTCCCGCATCCTCACCGTCTCCGGATCACCCAGCGCGACCTCGCGTTCGGCTGTGTTGCTCGACCACGTCTCCCGCACCGTGGTGCGGCACGGCCACGAGGTCGTGCACCTGGACCTGCGCGACCTGCCGGCCGAGGCGCTGCTCCACGCCAGGTTCGACGACCCCGCCGTCGTCGGGGCCGCCCGGCTGCTCGAGGACAGCGACGCGTTGGTCGTCGCCACCCCCGTCTACAAGGCCGCCTACAGCGGCCTGCTCAAGTCGTGGCTCGACCTGCTGCCGCAGCTGGCCCTCGCCGGAAAGACGGTGCTGCCGCTCGCGACGGGCGGCAGCCTCGCGCACGCCCTGGCAATCGACTACGGCCTCCGGCCCGTCCTGTCCTCGATGGGAGCCCGGCACGTCGTGCAGGGCTTCCTCGTCGTCGACCAGCTCATCGAGACGTCGGCCTCGGGCGCGGTCACGTTCGGCACGGACGTGCAGCCGGGCCTGACCGCGGTCGTCGACGGGTTCCTCGACGCCCTGGCGTCGGGAGCCCCCGCGCGCCTCAGCGCGTGACCGTCGGCCGCGGCCGCGGGAGGGGTGCGGTCGGTCGGACGGGTGAGGAGCGTCTGGCAGCCCTTGTGGCGTGCAGCGAGCGCGCGCGACAATCGCGACGCAGCGACGATCGCCGGAAGGAACGTCATGCCCGCGGCCCAGCGAACCATCCTCATCCAGCGGCCCGTCGAGACGGTGTTCGCGTTCTTCACGACGCCGTCGAACGACCCACGGTGGCGACCGCACGTCAAGGAGATCGACGGGCCTGCCCAGCTTCAGGCCGGGTCGCGCATCCACCAGGTCGTCGCCGGGCCCGGCGGCCGTGGGATCGATGCCGACATCGAGGTGACCGACTACTCGGCGCCGACCCGGTACGCGTTCGAGGTCGTCGCCGGACCGGCGCGCCCGCGGGGTGAGTACGCCTTCGAGAGCACCGACGGCGGGGCCACCACGGTGACCTTCTCCCTGACGGCCGAGCTGTCCGGGGTGAAGAAGCTCTTCATGTCCGGTCCGGTGCAGAAGTCCATGGACGGGGAGATGGCGGCGCTGGACACCGCCAAGGCCCTGCTGGAGTCCGAGTAGCGCCAGGTGGGCCCGCGGGCCGGTGAGGGCGGCGAGAAGTTCCGCGATTCCGCGGACGGCGTCGAGAACCCGTGCCACCGTGGTGGGGAGGCCCACCGCTGTGGGGGCAGGGGGCCGAGAGGCCCGGGGTGACCGGCCCGGATTGGGTCGCCGGTCCCGAACGAGCCGAGGAGTCCCCGCCGCACGGGCAAGGTGGCGGGGACTCACCTCGCCCGGCGTGGCCGCCCCGGGTACGGCGGGTGGTCGCCGGGTACCCGGCCGGCGCCGGCGACGGCCCCGGCCCGGGGGACGCGGGGGACGGCTCGGGCCGCTCCGGCTCCTGCCACGTCGTCGACGGGGACTCTCGGGGGCGACGACGTGGAGACCCACCTCTCCACGCGTGCCATGACGAGCATGAGGGCCAACCCGATCACCGGAGTCGTGAGGCCGAGGAGTGTCATGTCGGGTCCTTTCCGCGTGCGGTCCCCCGATCGAGCTCCCCCTGTCAGCGACGACGCGGGTCGGCCCGGCGTATGACGCGGTCCCACCCTCCCCGCTCGGTATCCTCGGGAGGTGAGCGCACCACAGCGCGACGGGGAGGAACGGGGTCAGGCGGCGCACGACGTCGCGGACCTCATCCCCATGGTCCGGCGCATCGTGGGTGCTCGCGTCGGGGCGCACCCGGCCGCCGAGGACCTGGTGCAGGAGACGCTGGCGCGCGTCCTCGCCGCCTTCGACAGCATCGAGCCCGGGATGCTCGAGCCGTACGCCATCGCCACCGCCCGCAACGTCGTGGCGACGATGTGGCGCCAGGAGGACCGCAGGCGCCGCAACCAGCACCGCGTGGTGGACGTCAGCGCACCCGAGACACCTGAGGCCCAGGTGCTGTTCGGCGAGGACCAGGAGGCCATGGCGCGGGCCCTGGCGCATCTGGACGACCGCGACCGCCGGCTGCTCCTCGAGCACGAGGTGGCCGGCACCGACACGCGGTCGCTGGCGGCCCGGGCCGGCAGCACCCCGGGGGCGGTCGCGGCCCACCTGAACCGGACCCGCGCCCGGCTCCGCGTCGAGTACCTCCTCGAGCTGGAGGACGCCCCGAGCCTGACCGACCGCTGCCGGCCGGTGCTGCTCGCCCTGAGCAGCGGCGACCAGCGCCGCCAACGCGAGGTGCAGGCCGCCCAGCACCTGCTCGAGTGCGAGCTGTGCGCCCGCCTGAGCGGGCCGCTGCTGGAGCGCGGGCAGGGACGCGACGACGCCGTGCGCATCCCCATCGAGCGCGACGCCGACATCGTCCGCGCGCGCGGTGCCGCACGAGAGATGGCCTCGACCTTCGACTTCGGTCCCACCGACCTGACCCTGGTCGCCACGGCCGTCTCCGAGGTCTGCCGCAACATCGTGCGCTTCGCCGGCAGGGGAGAGGTCACCATCGAGCTCGTCGAGGTCCCGGCCCGGGGCATCCGCGTGACGGCGCGCGACGCCGGACCCGGCATCGCCGACGTCGACCGGGCCCTGACCGACGGCTACAGCACCTACGGCGGCCTCGGCCTCGGGCTGCCCGGCGTGCGCCGCCTCATGGACGACTTCGTCCTGGCCAGCGACCCCGAGCACGGAACGACGGTGACCATGACCAAGTGGGAGAGGACGCGCAACGATGACTGACCACGACACCGGCCGCGGACGCGGCGGCATCGCCGAGGGCGAGCACCTGCTGTCCCAGCTCGTCGCCCACCTGCGGGAGCACCGGACCAGGCTGCGCGAGGAGTGGGCCGAACGCATCCAGCAGGCGCACCTGCTGACCGCCATGACCCAGCAGGAGATGGCCGCCGAGACGACGTCGGTCTACGACAACTACGTCGAGGTCCTCGAGACCGGCAGCGTGGAGGCCCTCCAGCACTACGCCCGGGACCTGTCCGAACGCATCATCCCGCGCGGCGTCGAGACGCACGAGGTCGTCGGCATCGTGCTGCTTCTGCGTGACGTGCTCGCGCGGTCCCTCTTCGAGAAGTACCAGCGCGACTTCGCGCTGCTCAACGAGGTGCTCGACGCCTACGAGCCCGCCGCGAACCGGATCGCGAACACCGTCGCGGTGAGCTTCGTCGAGGAGCGCGAGCGCGTCATCCGGCAGCAGCAGGACTCCATCCGGGAGCTGTCGACGCCGGTGCTGCCCGTGCGTGAGCGGCTGCTCATCCTGCCGATCATCGGCGTCCTCGACAGCGAGCGCGCCCGCCAGCTCACCGAGCAGCTGCTCGCGGGGATCCGCACGCACCGGGCCAAGGTCGTCGTCATCGACATCACCGGGTCCCCGGACGTCGACCAGGCTGTCGCCAACCACCTCGTCCAGACGGTGGACGCGTCACGCCTCATGGGTGCGAGCGTCATCATCACGGGACTGTCACCGAAGATCGCCCAGACGCTCGTGACCATCGGTGTGGACCTCAGCAAGATGTACACCATCGGTGACCTGCAAGGCGGCCTCGAGGAGGCCGAGCGTCTGCTCGGATACAGCGTCACCCGAAGGGAGGCCAGCGCCAGCTCGTGAACGGCAGCCCAGCTCTCGTGTCGATCATGCGACAGGGCCCCAACCTGATCGCATCGATCCACACCGCGCTCGACGACTCGCAGCTCGTGCGCTTCGAGCGTGACCTCGTCGACCAGATCGGGGAGCACCGGTCGAGGGGCGTCGTCATCGACGTGGCCGCCCTCGACGTCATCGACTCCTTCGCGGCCCTGACGCTGCGTCGGGTGGTGGAGATGGCACGCCTGCGTGGCGCCCTGACGGTGATCGTCGGCATCCAGCCCGAGGTCGCCTTCACGATGGTCCGCCTCGGGGTCGGCCCCTCGGACGTGCCCACGGCGCTGAACCTCGAGGAGGGTCTGGCCGTGCTGGCCCGGGGCGGCGGGTCGACGACGTGGGCGGACGAGGGCCGCCTCCAGGGGCGCTCGTGACGGCTGGCGCGTCCCGTCCCGAGGGCGCCGACCTCGGCCGTGTGACCCAGGACTACCGACCCATCCTGCTGCGGTTCCTGCCGCACCGGGCCGAGGAGGTCCGCGCCGCGGCCTACGAGCTGGGTCGGTCGGCGTTCGCCGGCGGCGTGCCGCTGCTCGACATGTGCCGCATCCACCTGCAGGTCACCGCCGAGGTCCTGCGGGAGGCACCGGCCGAGGACGTCCTGCGGATCCACGACGCGGCCAGCGAGCTCCTCCTCGAGGTGCTGGCCGCGTACGAGATGACGCACCGGGGCGCCGTGGGTCGCTGACGGGGCCCGCCCGGACGCCTTAGGCGCCGGTGCATGACGTGCGCACGAAAGCCGGTCGGGCCCACCGGCCGATGGCCCGCGCGTGGACCACGGGCTACCCGACCGATCACCGGTCCCGCGCCGGCGCGCCCCCGTCGCGTCATGCACCCGGCCCGTGGGGGTCTTCGGTGGTGACCCGGGCCACGGGCCGCCCATGGCGGACCGACCCCAGACGACCGAGGAGCCACGCCGATGGAAGCCCGCCCGAAACCGAGCCCGAGGGATGCCGTGGCGACGGCCGCTATGGGGCGCTCGCCGGCGTCGGCCGTCCCCGCCCGTCCGGACCGTCTGCTCGGCCCATGACGCGAGGCATCGCCTCGCACGTCTCCACAGCGACGTGGGGACGCGAGACGGCGCCGCCACCCTCCCCGCGGCGCCGTCTCCTCGCGCAGCCTCCCGCCCACATGTCTCCGGGCGAGCAGGCCGCGCGCCGGCTCATCGACGCGGTGCACAGTGCCGCGACGGAGTCCGAACGGTGTGCCGCGATGGAGGCGGCGGTCGTGGCCCACCTGCCGCTGGCGAGGTCACTGGCCCGGCGCTACCTCCAGAAGGGGGTCGAGGCCGAGGACCTCGAGCAGGTGGCGGCGCTCGCGCTCGTCAAGGCGGTCACCCGGTACGACGTCACGGCCGAGACGCCGTTCGGCGCCTATGCCACGCCGACGATCACCGGTGAGCTGCGGCGCCACTTCCGCGACCACGGCTGGCTCGTCCGGCCGCCCCGCCGGATCCAGGAGCAGCGTCAGGAGATGACCCGTGCGCGCGAGGAGCTGACGCGCGACCTCGGGCGTCCCCCGACCTCGGCCGAGCTCGCCTCGGCCATGGGCCTCGACCTCGAGACCCTGGGCCAGCTCGAGATCGCCGAGCAGAACCTGCGCCCGACCTCGCTCGACGCGCCGGCACCCGACGCGGACGCCGGTTGTCCCGACCCCGCTCGCCCGGACGCACGGAGCCTGGAGGACCGGACGTCCGATGACGTCGAGACCCGGGTCGTGGTGCGCGACGCGGTGCGGTCGCTGCCGCTCGAGGCGCAGCGCCTGGTCCACCTGCGGTTCACCGAGGGACTGAGCCAGCGGGAGGTCGCGGCGCAGCTCGGCCTGTCACCGATGGCCGTGAGCCGGTTGCAACGCCGGACGCTCGAGGCGCTCGGCGAGCGGCTGGCCGACCTCGCCCCCGCTCACCTGCGCCGGACGGCCTGAGCGCCCGGAGACCCGTCGCCGACCGTCACGCCCGTCACCGCCCGTCACCGCCCGGCGTCGTCCGTCACGGCCCGTCACCGTCCGGCGTCGTCCGCGACGTCGAGACGGACGCAGCAGTGCCCCGCCGCGGGGGACAGCGACGCCTTGAGGCGACTCGCCCCGAGCCCCTCGAGCATGCCCTCGACGAAGGCGTGGTTCAGGCCGCAGACGAGCGCGGGAGCCCGCGCCGCCAGCGGGTGGAAGGGGCAGTTGCGCAGGCGCACGCACGTCGGTGTCTCGCGAGTCGGCTCGAAGCCGTGCTCGGCGAGGAGCGACTCGGCGAGGGTGAGCGCCCGTTCGGGGCCCAGCCGTCCCGGTCGCGTCACGGCGCGCTTCGAGGTGCCGGCCCGGCGGCCCCGGTCGGTGGCTGCCTCGGTGGCCGCGGTCTCGACGGCGCTGCCCGTCCCGGTCGCGACCACGGCGTCGAGGAGCAGCTCGGCGAGCAGGTCGGGCCGGCGGTCCGGGATGGTGATGCTCACCGTGTCGTCGGTGGCCTCGTACAGCCTCGGGGCGCGCCCGACGGAGCGGGGCCGCCGACCGAGGCCGAAGTGGGAGCGGAGCAGGCCGCTGTCGACGAGCTTGTCGAGGTGGAACGCCGCGAGCTTGCGGGAGATCCCGACGGCGGCGGCGGCCTCGTCGCGCGTGACGGGCCGGCCCTCGGCCCGGATGAACGCGTACATGCCACGACGCAGGTCGTCCTCGAGCGAGGCGACCGCTCGGATCTCGCGTTCCGACAGCACCTGCCCAGTCTAACGACCACGGCCGTTGGTCATGGCGAGCTCTGCACCGAGTGCCGCACTTGACGAGGAGCGCCTGATAACGCCAAAGTTTATTGGTCTTAATGTTTCGGCCCAGGAGTGGCGATGGATCTCGTGAAGGCTCAGGCGCAGGACCCCGACGAGGACCGGGTGGGCCGTCGAGGTGACAGCGGCTCCGGGCGCGACCGGGTCCTCAGGGTCGTGCACGACGCGCCCGAGAGGGACCTGGCAGCCGCCGAGCGAGCGGCGGCCCTGTTCCTCGAGGCCCTGGGGGTCCGACTCGACGACGAGAGCCTGCGCAACACCCCCGGCCGGATGGCCCGCGCCTATGCCGAGCTGTTCACGCCCCGGCCGTTCGAGCTGACGACCTTCCCCAACGACGAGGGCTACGACGAGCTGGTCCTGGCCCGCGGCATCCCGTTCCGCTCGGTGTGCGAGCACCACCTGCTGCCGTTCATGGGAGTCGCCCACGTCGGCTACCTGCCCGGCGACCGCATCCTCGGGCTGTCGAAGCTGGCCCGGATCGTCGAACACTTCTCCTGCCGGCCCCAGGTGCAGGAGCGGCTGACCAAGCAGGTGTCCGACTGGCTGGTCAACCACCTGGCTCCCAAGGGCGTCGGCGTCGTGCTCGAGGCCGAGCACCTGTGCATGTCGCTGCGCGGCGTCCAGGCGCCGGGCGTCACGACGCTGACGTCCTCCCTCGGCGGGTCGCTGCGCGAGGACGCCCGATCCCGCCAGGAGTTCTTCGCCCTCGTCGGCGTCCAGCCCTGAGCGTCCGGCCGGCGTCGTCACGCCGTCGTGCCGAGTTGTGCCGGCGACAAGCGACGACGACGGGTGCCGTCCGGCCGCGGAGGGGTCGGGCCGGACGGCACACCGCCGGTGGTGCGGGTGGACGGGGTGTCAGGCGAGCGGCGTCGCGGCCTTGACGAACTCGTCGGTGTAGGTCTTCGACAGGTCGATCGACTTGCCCTTGACCTTCGGGTTGAACTCCCCGAGGACGGACAGGCACGTCTGCGGCCCGTCCGGCGGCATGAGGCCCGTCGGGTTGAAGATGCCCTTCTCGCTGTCGAGGGCGGCGACGTAGGCGTCCTTGCCGACACCCTTGTAGTAGTCGGCCGGCATCTTGTCGGCGATGTCCGCGCCGCTGTGCGACTGGATCCACTTCAGGGTCGCGACGTAGGCGTTGACGAGCTTCTGCACGGTGCCCTTGTTGCCGTTGACCCACTCGGTCGGCATGTAGAGCGAGGTCGCCGGGTACGTGCCGCCGAGCGCCGCCTTCGACCCCGCGGCGGTGCGCATGTCGAGCAGGATGAAGGCCGTACCGTCCGACAGCGCCTTGCTCACCGTGGGCTCGGTCGTCATGCCGCAGGCGATCGTCTTCTGCTTCATCGCCGCGATGAACGTCTGGCCGGCGCCGACGCCGCGGCGGGTCTCCTGGGTCGGGTCGACGCCGTTCTTCTTGCTGAGGTACTGGGTGAGGAAGTCGGTCGAGGAGCCGGTGTCGGTGATGCCGAGCGACTGGCCCTTGAAGTCGGCCGGGCTCTTGATCGTGCCCTTGAGGTCGCTGCGGCACAGCTCGACCTCGCCGGGGATCTGGAGCATCGAGACGACCGCCTCGGAGGACTTGCCCTGCGCCTGCAGCGCGATGTTGTGGTCGTAGAAGCCGCCGACGCCCTGGACCTGTCCGGCGAGCATGTTCTGCGTCGCGTCGCCTCCGGCCGGCTCGTCGACGAGGTTGACGTTGACGCCGGCCTTCGCGTAGTAGCCGAGCTGCTTGGCGAGCATGAACGGCAGGTAGATCTGCTTGCTCATGCCGCCGACCATGATCGTCACGGTGGGGGCGTTCGGGTCGGCCGAGCCCGCCGACACGTTGGCGCCGGACGCGTTGTTGGCGCAGGCGGCCATCGTCGACGCGGCCAGCAGGGCGGCGCCGATGGCACCGATTCGCTTGCTGTTCAAGGGAACTCTCCTTTGAGTCTGTGTGGAACTGGTCCTCGGGTGCTGGTGTGTGGTGTGCGGTGCTACTCGTGCGCGCCTCCGCCATGGGTCTGCGGGGGGCGCCAGCGCAGCAGGCGGCGCTCGAGGAGGGTGATGAGGCCCTCGGCGGTCAGGGCGATGGCGGCGACGAGGACCATGCCGGCGAGGACCCCGTTCATGTCGAAGTTGTTCTGCGACGAGCGGATGAGCAGGCCGAGGCCCTCGTTGGCGCCGAGGATCTCCCCGACGAGGGCACCGATGAGGGCGAAGCCGAAGCTGATGTGCAGGCTTGCGAGGATCCACGTGAACGCCGACGGCAGCACGACGTCACGGGTGACCCGCCACCTCGAGGCCCCGAGCAGCCGGGCGTTCGCGACGAGGTTGCGGTCGACCTCGCGGCTGCCCTGGAAGGCGTTGAAGAAGACCCCGAAGAAGACGAGGACGACGGCCAGGATGACCTTGGACTGGATCCCGAACCCGAACGCAACGGTGAAGATCGAGCCGAGGATGATGCGGGGGATCGAGTTGGCCGCCTTGAGGAACGGCGCGAAGATCTCCGACAGGACCTGGATCCGGCCGAGGGCGATGCCGAGCACGACACCGAGCACGGCGCCGATGGCGAACCCGAGCACGGCCTCCTCGAGCGTCACGAGGATCTGGGTTCCGAGCGAGCCCTGGGGCGTGCCGACCGTCACCCAGGCCACGAGGGTGTCCCAGACGCCGGTCGGCTCGCCCCAGAAGAAGGGGTCGACGAGCTTGGTGTGGACGCACAGCTGCCAGGCGCCGACGAGGACCACGACGATGCCGAGCCGGACGGCGGCCAGCCGCAGCCGGCGGCGGCGCAGGACGGCGCGGGGGTCGGTCCGCGTCGCGTGCCTGCCTTCGGGCGCACCGGTTGCACCGGTCGCGTCGCGCGTGCCGATGCTGTCGAGGCCGGCAGGCGGCACCTGCGAGGGCGCCGTGGCGGCGGGCGTGGGGGACGGGCGTCCTGCGGTCGTGTCGATCACGAGGCCACCTCCGTCAGACGCGTCGTGCGGGCGTAGGCCTCCTCGACCTCGGCGCGCAGCGCCTCCCAGATCTGCCCGTAGAGGCGGGTGAAGCGCGGGTCGAGGCGGATCTCCTGGACGACGCGCGGGCGCGGCAGGTCGATCTCGAACTCGGCCTTGACCGTGCCGGGGCCCGCCGTGATGACGACCACCTTGTCGGCGAGCGCGATCGCCTCCTCCAGGTCGTGCGTGACGAACACGACGGCCGGACGCGTCTGGTCCCAGAGGTGCAGCAACTCGGTCGACATGATCGCCCTGGTCTGCACGTCGAGCGCGCTGAACGGCTCGTCCATGAGCAGGATGCGCGGCTGGTTGACGAGCGTCTGGGCCAGCGCGACGCGCTTGCGCATGCCGCCCGAGAGCTGGTGCGGGTAGCGGTCCTCGAAGCCGGAGAGCCCGACGCGGCGCAGCCAGTCGCGGGCGAGCCCGGTGGCCTCGGCGCGGGGCGCTCCGCGGTAGAGGGGTCCGGCCGCGACGTTGTCGAGGACCGTGCGCCACGGGAAGACGGCGTCCTGCTGGAAGACGAAACCGGTGCCGGTGTCGATGCCCCGGACCGGCTCGCCGTGGACGACGGCCTCACCTCGGGTGGGACGCTCCAGCCCGGAGACCAGGGTCAAGGTGGTGGACTTGCCGCAGCCGGTCGGGCCGACGACGGCGCAGAACTGACCGTCCTCGACGGTCAGGCTGAGGTCCTCGATCGCGGTGTACGTGCCGCCCCCACTCGTGGGGAAGGTCTTGGTGACGTTTCGTAGCTCGATGGCGGCCATGGGCCGAAACCCTTTCTCCTCGTTGAGTTGCGTCACCGTAGGGTCGGCTCGGTCCGGCGCTGAAGCCTTGTGCGCCTTGGTCGTGATAGCCGCGTTAGCCGTGGTTTTGTGCGTTCTGCTCAGTCATGCTGGAGCGAGTCCCCGTGGTGTGAGGTGAGGTATGCCGAGGTTTGGCCGGACGCTGGCGTCCCGGATCCTCGTGGCCGTGCTCGGCATCGTCGTCGCGACCATGGCCGTGGGGTTCGGCTTCTACACGCGGCTGACCGGCCGGGCGGCCGACGCGCACGCGACCGACCAGGCCACGAGCATCGCCGTCACCGTCGGCCGGGTGCCCGAGGTGGCCGCCGCGGTCGCGTCGGGCGACCCGGACCACGTGCTGCCGCGGCTCGCCGAACGCATCCGTGCCGCGTCGGGGGCGTCGTACGTCGTCATCATCGACCGCCGCGGCGTGCGCTACTCCCACCCCAACCCGGCCCTCGTCGGCCGGCGCGTCGAGGAGCCTGTCGTCGCCCTCGACGGCCACGTGCACACCGGGATCGACGAGGGCAGCCTCGGCCGTTCGGCCAACTCGCGGGCACCCGTCATCGACGCGTCGGGCCGCCCCGTCGGCGAGGTGTCGGTCGGGATCCTCGAGTCCGAGGTCGGCGTCAGGGTCTCGTCCGAGGTGGCCGACATCGCGCTCTACAGCCTGGTCGCGCTCGGTCTCGGCGTCCTGGCCTCGGTCCTGCTGGCGAGGGCCATCAAGCGGGTGACCTTCGGGGTCGAGCCCGCCGAGATCGTCGCGCTCGTCCAGGAGCGCGAGGCGATGCTGCACGGCATCCGCGAGGGGGTCCTCGGGGTCGACGCCGACGGGGCGATCAACGTCCTCAACGACGAGGCGCGCCGGCTGCTCGGCATCGACACCGCCCGGCTCGGCCAGCCGGTCGAGGAGGTGCTGCCGGCGGGCCACCTGCGCCGGATCGTCACGGGGGAGGTCGAGGGCAGCGACCTCGTCGCCGTCACCGACCAGAACCTGCTCGTCCTCAACCGGATGCCGGTCATCGTCGGCGGTCGCAACGCCGGCTGGGTCGTGACGATCCGTGACCGCACGGAGCTGGAAGCCCTTCTGCGCCAGCTGGACTCGGTCGAGAGCCTGACGACCGCCCTGCGTGCGCAGGAGCACGAGTTCTCCAACCGGCTGCACGTGCTCGCCGTGCTCCTCGAGATGGGCGAGGTCGAGGAGGCCACCCGGTACAGCCAGCAGCTCTGGCAGGAGACCTCGCTCGCCAGCGAGGAGATCCGGTCGCAGGTGGCGGCACCGGTCGTCGCCGCCCTCCTGCTCGCCAAGACGACGGTGGCCGCCGAACGCGACGTGCTCGTGCACCTGGACCCGACCAGCCGCCTCGAGGCCCACGACGTCGACGGCCTGCCGGTCGCGACGGTGCTCGGCAACCTCGTCGACAACGCGGTGGACGCCGTCGCCGACGACCCGCGCACGAGCGGGCGGCACCCGCGCGGTGACGTGACGGTGCGCCTCCTGCGCCGGGACGGACACCTGCACCTGTCGGTCCTCGACACGGGCCCGGGGATCCCTGCGGACCGCCTCGCCGACGTCTTCGTCGACGGGTACTCGACGAAGGACCCCCGGGGCGGGATGCGTCGCGGCGTGGGGCTGGCGCTCGTCCACCGCCTCGTCACGCGCGCGGGTGGCACGATCACCGCGTCCTCGCCGGGCGGAGCCCGGTTCGAGGTCACCCTGCCCGTCCGGATGCGGGAGGGGGCCGCGTGATCAGCGTCCTCGTCGTCGACGACGACTACCACGTCGCCCATGCCCACGCGCTCGCCATCGGACGGGTCGAGGGCTTCCGCGTCGTCGGTGAGGCCCACACCGGGACCGAGGCCGAGCGGCTCGTCGGCGAGACCGAGCCGGACCTCGTCCTCCTCGACATGTACCTGCCCGACTTCACGGGCCTGGAGCTCGTCCGGCGGCTCGCGGCCGCCGGGCGCCCGGTGCCCGACTTCCTCCTCGTCACGGCGGCCCGCGACCTGGAGTCCGTGCGCACGGCGATGCAGCTCGGCGCGTTCTACTACCTCGTCAAGCCCTTCACGTTCGCGGCCCTGCGCGAGCAGCTCGAGGCCTACCGCGCGTGGGCCGAGCGGCTCGAGCGAGCCCCCGCGGGCGAGGGCGGCGTCGACCAGGACGTCGTCGACGCGCTGTACGGCCTGCGGGGCACCCCGCCCCGCAAGGCCGCGACGGTGCGCGGGCTGCAGCCGACGATGGCACGTGTGCTCGAGATCGTCACGGCCGCACCGGCGCCGGTGGGGGCCGCCGAGGTGGCGCAGATCCTCGGTGCGAGCCGCCCCACCGCGCAACGCTACCTGGCCACGCTCGTCAAGAAGCAGCTCCTCGACCTCGACCTGTCCTACGGCGCGACCGGGCGGCCCGAGCACCGCTACCTGCCGCGGCGCCGCTGACGCGGGCTACGTCCGGCGTCAGGGCGTGTCGTCCTCGCTGACACCGATGCGGATGCGGCCCTTGCCGGTGCAGTCGTCCTGGTGGACGAGGGCGTCCTTGCGGGCCTTGTCCCGCGCGCGCCGGGCCGGGCCCGTCCAGTCGCAGCTCTTGCAGTAGCCGAACGCGAAGGCGCCGTCCTCGTGCGCACCGAAGGCCTCGACCTTCCGGAGGGTGGCGCGATGCTCCTCGCCCTCCTCGTCGCGGACGGTCAGCTCTCGTCCGTCGCGAGCGAGGAAGCGGAGTCCGCGTTTGCGCGCCATGGGGCCATGATGCACGGCATCGCCGCCGTGTGCCGAGCCGGGCTCCCGGACCGTCCGCACGGTCGGATCGGGTCGTTCTCTCCATACACGCGGCGTATGCACGCTTTGTCGGCTGCGGCACGTTACGCGCGAATCCTCCTGTCAATTCTCGGAATTCAGCTTGGGAATTTCGTGAAAGCCCAAGCGCTCGGAGCTGCGGTCGTAACCTGAGTCTCGCTGGACCAGCCGGATGAACGGCCCGGGGGCATCGGGTGGCCGACCAGCCAACAGACGCTGGACGTCAGGGGCGCACCGGGGGGCGCGAGTCAGCACAGCCTAGAGGGGGGCGATTCGGACATGGAGTACAGCACTCCGACGCAGATCGGACGAGGGTGGGCCGGGCCGGACACCGACCCGGTCCGGGGCCTGCTGCACGACCTGCGCGAGCCGCTGGCAGCGATCCTGCTGCTGTCGACCTCGGGCCGCGGGGACGTGCAGGAACGCCTCGGCCACATCTACGAACAGGCCGCCTGGCTGTCCGAGCTCGTCGCGTCGAGCCTGGACGGCGCGGCCGGTGACGACCCCCAGGTCGTCGACGCCGGCTCGATCGCCCACGAGGTGGCCGACCGGGCCCGCATGACGACGACGGCGACGATCGACGTCGAGGTCGTCGGCGAGGGCCTCGTGCTCGCCCGCCCGGTCGCGCTCGCCCGAGCGCTCGGGTGCGTCGTCGACAACGCGGTGCGCGCGGCGGGACCGTCGGGCCACGTGCGCGTCGAGGTCGGCGAGGGGGACGACGGCATGCACGTCCGCGTGCTCGACGACGGCCCAGGGCTGGGCCGCGTCGTGAATCGCACGTCGATCGGCCTGGCGACGACGCGGGCCATGGTCGCCGCGTGCCAGGGGACCTTCCGCCTCGCGGCGCGGCCGGACGGCGGTGCGTCGGCCGACATCGCGCTGCGCCGCGGCAGCCACGCGCTGGCCTCCTGAGGGCGGCGCCGGTCATGAAGCTGGTCGTCTGCGACGATCACCGGCTCATCCTCGACACCCTCGGCGCGGCCCTGTCCGACCTCGGCTACGACGTCACGACGGCCCACGGTCCCGCCGAGGCGCTCCAGGCGGTCGCCGAGGTCCAGCCCGAGGTCTGCCTCCTCGACGTCAACTTCCCCGACGGGTCGGGTCTGGACGCCATCGCGAAGATCCGGGCGGAGTCGCCGGGCACCAAGGTCGTCATGTTCTCGGCCGACGCCTCGGACGTCTCGGTGCGGCGAGCCATCGCCATGGGCGCCTCCGGTTTCGTGCGCAAGGACCGCGGGCTGCCACAGCTCGTCGAGGCCATCGGCCTGGCCGTCAGCGGCCACCTGGCCGTCGAGCCGCGGATCCTGCAGAGCGCCATGCGTTCCGGGGACCCCCAGGAGAGCCCGACGTGGGTGCTGTCGTTCCTCACCGAACGCGAGTGGCAGGTGCTGCGGTGCATCACCGACGGGCTCGGGACCGACGAGATCGCCTCCGCGCTCGACGTGCGCCGGAGCACGGCGCGCACCCACGTGCAGAACGTGCTGACGAAGATCGGCGTCCACTCACGCCTGCAGGCCGTTGCCCTCGTCGCCGCCCACGCGGACGAGATCGAGTGGCCGGCGCACGTGCGCCCCGCCTGACGCGCGTCGCCGACGCCCGAGCCCCCGGGGTCATCCGTTTGACGTAGTGCGCAGTCGTGCCCGCGTCGGGTCCGCATCGATCCGCAGGGAGGGACCCTCGTGGACATGGAACAGGACGTCCGAGTGGTCATGGTGGACGTGCGTCAGGGCTTCCTCGACGCCGTCGCCCTGGTGCTGGCCGAGCACCGCACGCTCCGTCTCGTCGGCAGTGCCCGGACCATCCCGGAGGCGCTCGCGCACGACCTCGCCGCCCGCTGCGACGTCGTCGCCGTCGCCATCGACGACCTGGCCGACGTGTGCAACCTCCAGCGGCTCTGCATCGAGTGCCCCTCGCTCGGCGTCGTGGTCCTGTCCCCGGCCGGCGGCGAGGTGCACCTGCCCGACGCGCTGGCGTGGGGCGTCCGGGGCTGGGTCTCGCGCCAGGACGGCGTCAACGAGCTCCTCGACGCGCTCATCGACGTGGCTGCGGGCGAGGCGCACCTGCCGGCCGAACCGCTGCACGCGATGTTCGCCGCCGCACTCCGCGAGCGACCCGACGCCGTGCTGCCGGACTCCCGTCCGCTGACCGAGCGCGAGTCGGCAGTCCTCGACTGCCTGGCCGCCGGCATGACGCGGCACGACATCGGCATCGCGCTCGACCTGTCCGACAACACGGTCCGGACCTACGTGCGGCGCATCCTGCGCAAGCTGCACGTCCACTCCGCCTCCGCCGCCGTGGCGCTGACGAGGAGCGAGGTGCAGGTCCATGGTTGAGATCGCCCGCCGGCCCCGGGCACGGACGCGCCCCGGCACCCGGAACGCGCCGGGCGCCGTCGCCCCCGCGCCGACGCCGGCGCTCACGGCGGCCGCGCCCGTGGCGCCCACCGCCGAGCTGCACGTCGTGCCGTTCACCCGCACGCGGATCTGTCCGGAGGCGCGCCAGGCCGTCGCGGAGGTGCTCGAGTCCGGATGGGTCACGTCGGGGCAGCAGGTCGTCGAGTTCGAGGCGGAGCTCGCGGCCTACGTCGGCGCCGAGCACGGCATCGCCGTCAGCTCGTGCACCGCGGCCATCGAGCTGGCCCTGCGGGCGCTGGAGCTGCCGCCCGGCTCGAAGGTCCTCATGTCGACGGTGACCTTCTGCGGCGCTGCGGCCGCCATCCGGCACGCGGGACACGTCCCGGTCCTCGCCGACGTCGACCCCGTCACGGCGATGCCCTCGCCCGAGACCGCGGCGGCCGCCGCGCACGGCGCCGGCGGCGTCGACGCGCTCGTCGTCGTCCACCTCGCCGGGCTGCCGACCGACGTCCGCGCGCTCGCCGCCGCGGCCGGCGTCGACCTCGACCGCGTCGTCGAGGACGCCGCGCACGCCCTCGGCACCGTCGTCGGCGACGAGCCCGTCGGGACGATCTCGCGGGCCACGTGCTTCAGCTTCTACGCGACGAAGAACCTGGCCATCGGCGAGGGCGGCATGGTCACGACCGACGACCCCGAGCTCGCCGACCGCATCCGGCGGACCCGGCTGCACGGCATGTCGGCCGACGCATGGCGCCGCTACCTGCCCGGCGGCGGCTGGCGCTACGACGTCGCCGTCGACGGCCTCAAGGCGAACATGACCGACGTCCAGGCCGCGATCGGCCGGGCCCAGCTGCGCCGGTTCGACCGCGACCAGGCCCGCCGCGCCGAGGTCGCCGCGCGTTACGACGAGGGGCTGGCCGGCATCCCCGGCCTGCGACGCCCGCCGCGCCCCCTCGAGGGCCGCCACGCCTGGCACCTCTACCCGGTGCGCGTGGAGCCGGCCTACGGGATGAGCCGCGACGCGCTCGTCGACGCGCTGCGCGCGCAGGGCGTCTGCACGTCGGTGCACTTCATCCCGCTGCACAGGCTGACGTGGTACCGGGACCACTGCATCGTCCCCGCCGAGGGACTGCCCGGTGCCGACCGGGTCTTCGACCGCATCCTCTCGCTACCGATGGACGCGGTCATCACCGACGCGGAGATCGACCAGGTCTGCGCGGCGCTTGCTGAGACTGCACGAAGGGGAGCGACAGGGTGAGCACGACACTGAGCTACGGATGGAATCCCTCGGACATCGGCTTCGTGCCGACGCTGCAGAAGGGGCTGCGGACGCTGATCGTCGGCGCCGGCGAGGCCGGCCGGGCCCTGGCCCGCGACCTCGAGAGGGTGCGCGACTTCGGCCTCGCGCCGATCGGCTTCCTCGACGACGACACGAGCAAGCGCGTCGTGCGGCGGCTGCCGGTCCTCGGCACGCTGTCCGACCTGCTGTCGGTCGTGACGGTGCAGCGGGTCGACGTCGTGCTCCTCGCGATCCCCGGGCTGCCGGCCGACCAGGTGCGCATGCTCGCGACGACCGCGGCACGCGTCGGCGCCAGCGTGCGTCACCTGCCCTCGTTCGTCTCGATGCTCCAGCGCGACGTCGTGGGCACGGACCTGCGCTCGCTCGAGGTCGGCGCCCTCATCGGGCGCCCGGAGATGCACGTCGTCTCGCCCGAGGTGCGGGCCACGATCAGCGGCGCGACCGTGCTCGTCACCGGCGCCGGCGGCTCGATCGGCAGCGAGCTGTGCCGCCAGGTCAACGGGTTCGGACCCGAACGCCTCGTCATGCTCGACCACGACGAGTCGAACCTGCACCGCCTGCAGCTCGAGCTGACCGGGGAGGGGCTGCTCGACACCGACGACGTCGTCGTCGCCGACATCCGCGACGCCCGCCGGATGCGCCAGATCATCGCCGACGTCCGGCCGGACGTCGTCTTCCACGCGGCGGCCCTCAAGCACCTGCCGATGCTCGAGCGGCACCCCTGCGAGGGCGTCAAGTCCAACGTGGCCGGAACCCTCAACGTCGTGCGGGCCGCCGTCGAGCACGGCGTCGGCCGGTTCATCCTCATCTCGACCGACAAGGCCGCGGACCCGACCTCGGTGCTCGGCGCGACGAAGCAGCTCGCCGAGCGGGTCACGCGGCACGCGTCGCGAAACTCGCGCGGGACGATCGTGTCGGCGGTGCGGTTCGGCAACGTCCTCGGCAGTCGGGGATCCCTGCTGCACGTGCTCGCCGAGCAGCTCCGCAACGACGAGCCGTTCACGGTCACCGACCCGGACGTCACCCGGTTCTTCATGACGATCGAGGAGGCCGTGGGCCTCGTCCTCGAGGCGGCGCACCTGGCCCGCGGCGGCGAGACGTTCGTCCTCGACATGGGCCAGCCGGTGCGCATCGTCGACCTGGTCCAGAGCTACTCGCGTCAGCTGGGGCTGCCCGAGCCCGACATCCGCTACACCGGGCTGCGGCCGGGGGAGAAGCTGCACGAGGCGCTCTTCTCCGAGGAGGAGGAACGGACCCAGACGGCGCACCCGCGGATCTTCAGCACGTCGCCCGACGCCCTCGACCCGGACTTCGACGACCACCTCGAGGCCCTCTTCGACGCGGCGGCGCGCAACGCCGTCGACGAGGTCAAGACGATCCTCGAGCTGCTCCTGCGCAACTACGTCCCGTCGCGCGACGACCGGCGTCTGGTCGCTGCGGTCCCGTACCCCGACGACTACTGAACCGGCCCACCCACCGGCCACCTCACCGGCCCACCTCACCGGCCCACCTCACCGGCCCACCTCACCGGCCCACGTCACCCCGCCCACCTCACCGACGCACCCACCGACCGACCACACGACCAGGACAAGGGGACACTCGTGGACCTCACCGTCATCGCCGGGACCGGGGCCGAGCGCCCGGCACCGGGCGCGACCAGCCCGACGACCTCCGGACCGGCCCCCGGGCCGGGACGGACCGCCACCGTCATCGAGGGACCGGGCCTGCGCGCCGACGAGGCGGTGCTGCGCTCCTTCGAGATGGGGGCGGCCGGCCTCGACCTCGCGGCGCCGCCCGTCGTGCTGCCGGACTTCCACCACAAGCGGAAGATGGAGATGCCCTCGAGCATCGCCGTCGCGACGCGCGGCACGATCCGCCCGACGTTCACCAGCTCGTCGGTCAACTGCGGCATGGCACTCATCGCGCTCGGCACCGACAAGCCGGCCGACCACGCGGTCGACGCGTTCTACCGGGCCGTCCGGGAGAAGTACCCCTACCCGACCCGCGGGGCGCGCGAGCTGACGGCCGGCGAGGTCGTGGCCGCGGCCACCGAGGGAGCGCAGTTCGCGGCCGAGCGGTGGGGCGTCGAGGCCGAGGAGCTCGAGCGGATCGAGGAGTGCGGACGGGTCGACCTCGAGCCGTGGGGCGGCGCCGCGCGGCTGCGCAAGGAGATCCCGGCCCTGACGTGGCAGCTGGCGCGGCTGCGGTTCGGCACGGTGGGCCCGACGAACCACTTCGTCGAGCTCCAGCAGGTCGAGGAGATCCTCGACCCGGAGGCGGCCGAGCTGCTCGGGATCCGGCAGGGACAGGTGACGCTCCAGTACCACGCCGGCGGCGGCGTCCTCACCGGTGAGATCGGGCACCTGTTCCAGCGGCGCAAGGACACGGCACGCGCCATGAAGGCCGTCATGGCGGTGCAGAAGCCGCTCTACCACCTGGCGACGGCGCGTTCGGCCGCCCAGCTGCGCGAGCGGATGCGGCTCTACTTCGCCAAGGGCTGTGCGCCGGTCGACCTCGACAGCGACGAGGGCCAGCGGCTCATGCTCGCCAACGCGTCGGCGATGAACTACGGCTACGCGTTCCGGGTGGCGACCTACGCGGCGCTGCGCCGCATCGCCCTCGACACCTTCGGCGGTGAGCCGGGACGCCTCGTCGTCGACTCGCCGCACAACTCGATCTACGAGGAGTCCGTCGGGGGGCAGCGGGCCGTCGTGCACCGGCACAACTCCTGCCGCGCCTTCCCGGCCGACCGGATGCCCGAGGGGTCGGTCTTCGCGACGACGGGCCAGGCGGTCCTGCTGCCCGGCACGCACCGCACCTCCTCCTACCTCGCCGTCGCCGGTGAGCGCAGCAGTGACAGCCTCCACTCCGCGTGCCACGGTGCGGGGACCGTCATCGAGCAGTTCGAGAAGGACGGACGCTCGACGCTCGACCCCGGGGGCCGCTCGACCCGCCGCTACCGGTACAGCGACGAGGCCCCGACATCGGCACCGCACCTCGACGACCACGGCGTCAACGCCGCCATGTCGGTCCTGACCCGCCACCGCATCGTGCGGCCGGTGGCGCGGATGCGCCCCTTCGCCGTCCTGCACTGACCGACCATCGAGATGACCACCGCGAAGACCACCGAGAAGACGACCTGACTCCGGTGCCGGGACGCCCTGCGGCGCACCCCGGCCCCAGAGCCGCGACCGGGACG
>NZ_JBPGXG010000033.1:0-34280 GCF_056755255.1 Monashia sp. HAY1-5C
GCTCACCGGACAGGCCTTGGTCCGGGCCTGCAGGACCGGTGCGGACCGTGTCGACCTGAACACAGGCGACCCCGCACAGCGCACGACAAAGTCATGCCACAACCGAAGGAACCAACATGCAGACAGCTCCCCCAGTGGCCCTCGTGACGGGCGCGTCGTCCGGGATCGGGCGGGCGGCAGCGCTCGCCCTCGTGGACGCCGGCTTCGCGGTGGTCGGCACGAGCCGCAACGCGGCGAACGCCGCACCGCTCGCCGGGGTGACGTTCCTCGATCTCGACGTGGCCAGCGACGAGTCGGTCCGCTCCCTGGTCGAGGAGGTGATCGGGCAGTTCGGTCGGATCGACGTCCTGGTCAACAACGCTGGCGTGGGCGCGGTCGGTGCCGGTGAGGAGAGCTCGGTAGACCAGACCAAGGCGGTCTTCGACATCAACGTCTTCGGCCTGATGCGGATGACCAACGCAGTGCTGCCCCACATGCGCGCTCAGGGCAGTGGCCGCGTGGTCAATGATGTCTCCTCGGTACTCGGTCTGATCCCAGCTCCCTTCATGGCTGTCTACGCCGCCACCAAGCATGCGGTCGAGGGCTACTCCGAGTCCGTCGACCATGAGCTTCGCGAGCACGGCATCCGGATGCTGCTGGTCGAGCCGGCGTACACCAGCACGAGTTTCGAGGCGAGCAGCCTGGCACCCGACTCGCCCCTGCCGATCTACGCCGCACAGCGGGAGGTCTCCCGAGACGTGCTGGCCAGGGCCGTGCGCAACGCCGACGACCCGGCCGTTGTCGCGAAGGTGATCGTCGCGGCCTCCACCGATGCCAAGCCCAAGCTCCGCTACACCGCCGGCTCGATGGCCGCACGGGTCAGCCTCCTGCGCCGGATCGTGCCCTCGCGCGCCTTCGACAGACAAGTCCGCAAGCTCAACCGACTGGCCGGTTGACCCCGCAGGACACCCGGCGCCAGAGGGGGACGCGCATGTCCACAACCAGAGACACCGAAGCCAGCATCAGAATCTCTCGTCCGACCGCTCGCGGAACGGATCGCGGCATGGGCCGAGTAGCGCATCACGCGACCCTCGCGGCGAGACCACCGGGATGAGCCACCCAGAACGCGAAGGGCTGACCGAACCATGACTGAAAATGAAGGGCAGGAGACCATGGCTGCGACGACTCCTCCGTACGAGAGCGACGCACTGGCCGATGGGACCATCGACGCGGCGGTGATCGGCGGGGGCGCCGCAGGGCTGAACGGTGCACTGATCCTCGCCCGCTCCCGCCGCTCGGTCGTCGTGATCGACAGCGGCTCCCCGCGCAACGCGCCCGCGGAGGCCGTGCACGGCCTCATCGCCCTGGACGGCACCCCGCCGTCCGAGATCCTACGACGGGGCCGGGAGCAGGTGCGCCAGTACGGCGGACGCGTCGTGTTCGGCGAGGTGGTCGCGGCCGAGTCTGCCGCCCCGTCGGCGGACGGGGACCTGCGGTTCACCGTCACCCTGGCCGAGGGCCGCAGCATCACCGCCCGCCGCATCCTGGTGGCCACCGGCCTCACGGATGTGCTGCCGGAGGTGCCCGGGCTCGCCGAGCACTGGGGGCACAGCGTGGTGCACTGCCCGTACTGCCACGGCTGGGAGGTGCGTGATGAGCCCATCGGCATCCTCGCCACCGGCCCGGTCTCCATCGGCCACGCGTTTCTGTACCGTCAGCTGACCGAGGACCTGACCTACTTCACCCACGGCACTGACCTGGATGAGGACAGCCGCGCCCGCTTCGCTGCCCGGGGCATCCGCGTCATCGACACCCCGGTCACCGAGGTCGTCAACGACGAGCACGGTGCCCTCGCCGGGGTGCGCCTGGACGACGGCCAGGTCGTGGCCCGCCGCGTCCTCGCGGTCCTCCCGCAGCTGCAGATCCGCGCCCAAGGCCTGGAAGGTCTGCACCTGCCGGTGCAGGACCTGCCGAACAAGGGCCGCGGATTCGCCTCCGGCGTGGCCGGCACCACCGAGGTGCCGGGTGTGTGGGTGGCCGGCAACGCCACCGATCTGGTAGCCCAGGTCGGGGCCTCCGCAGCGGCCGGCGCACTGGCCGGCGCCGACATCAACAGGATGCTGGCCACCGCGGACACCGACGCGGCCCTCCAGGGGGTCTCCGAGGTAAGCCCCAAAGCGGCCACACGATGATCTTGAAGCCCTGAGATCTCAGCCCGTCACCCGCTCGCCTCACCTTCATCGGTGAGGAACCGATCAGTATTCCAAACGGTTTCAGTCATGCCCAGCAAGCAAAGGGAAAAGCCACCCAGCCCAAGACGCAAAAAAACCTTGGAGCTTGGCGAGGTAGGCATTGCTTGGCGACCGGATCCCAAGTGCGTCACTCCGCCGCGACATCGGCACCCCGCGGCGGTTCAAGGCAGAGCCGGTGGACGGACGCCGTGCTCGCGCAGCTTCTTCCTCACCACATCAAGATCCCCGTTGCGGTATTCGAGGGCTGCGGTTGTGGCTTCCGCCGACTCGGGAGGAGGATCCGCACCGACGCGCCACGGCGACCCGGCGTCCGAACGGACACGTGCGTGGACCCCCTCTGACTCGAGCTCGTCGGCGATTCGAGCAACCGCCTCCACCGAGCCGCCCCAATCGACGCTCGTCTCCATCTGCGCCCAGCGTCTTCGATCCGCGAAGACGACCGCCGCCACCGGGATGACTGCGCCGGCGGCGCCAAGTGCGCGTGGCCAGACAAGAGCGGTCGTCGTCGCGATTCCCAGTGCGGCTACAACGAGGCACGCCCAGTAGCGCCGACCATCCGACGACGTTCAGCCTCGCAGTCCTGAGCCATGAGCGGCGACGGCCGCGCCGCCGCCACCCCGACGGCTGGAGGTACTCGGCTGAGCGACCGGACTGGACCATGGTTCAGAGCGTGACAGACCGTGCGCCAAGGATGCGTGAACATTTCAGGCCGCGCCGGCAAGTGCGGAACCCGCCCCATGCGGCATGAGCGGAAGTCCTGGGTGTTGCGCGCCCGGCGCAGCAACTCCCGTGCGAAAGTCGCCGGCATGCGATCGCTCTCCATCAACGACCTCTCAGTCGGGCTCTCCGTCTTGTACGCGGGGGGCCAGGATGAAGGTGACGTCCTCGACCCGGAACGTCGCCGCCTGGGCCACGTCCTCATGCCGCACCATCCCGGAGTGATTCGTGAGGTGCAGAACCGGCATCACATCCTGGTCTCGTTCCGCGGGCTGGAAGAGGAGCCGGTCAGCTGGGGCGTGGGCTTCGGGTACGACGAGTCGACTGGCATTTACCCGGGGCTACTTGTCCCTGACGCGGACGAATGGGAGCGGGCTTCCCACGCAGGCTGGTGGTCAAGGACCCAGTGATTGCGCCTTCCCGAGGGCGCGACCGAAGCCGGCATCGAACTCCCGGAGAGCGGCATGATCGGACGTCGGTCAACTACCTCATGCGTTTCTCTGCTAGTCGTAGCGGAGCGCCTCTACGATCCATGCGTGCAGGGGAACCGGTAATGGTTGTCAGGTGGCGTGCAGATCCGCGATCGAAGATCCAATCCCGATCACCAAGGAACGGGTCGCGGCGTGGGGCGCTGTGATCGCGGCATTGACGGTGGCGGTCGTCACCACGCTGCGGGGCTTCGAGGTCCCGCTGTCAGAGAATCTGCACTTCTTCGTTGTAGCCGCGACGGGCGTCTCGTGGATGGCCCTGGGCCGCTGCGTGTACGCGTCGGCGTTAGCTCGTCTGGACGTAGCGCAGATTCGCCGGACGGGCAGGAGCGACCTCCTTGCCGATCTGGTGATGTGCGCGCTTGCAGGTATTGGTTGCGCTGCGCTCGCCATCGTCGGCGATCCCTGGTTGTGGCTGGGGTGCATGCTGTTCATGGCAATCGCCGTGGACCAAGCCCGATTCGTGCGAGCAGGCAGCTCTTCGTAGCTCCTCGTGCACATCACGGCCGAACCATCTGCGGCAATAGCGGACGTCTGAGCTTGAGCGCTACCACGAGCCGTACTGCCGCCGGCAAGGATCGCGACGGTTGCGTCGGGGCATCCTCTTCTGGGCGTACAGGCACTCGGCGCAGGCGCCTTTGACTGCGGCCGGGACGGGGCTGCCGGGGTGTTCGTAGTCCGGGTGGTCGCAGTTAGGGCACGGCAGGTGGTCACGGTGCGGGGTCCACGGGTCGCGTAGCCCACCACCGGGGATGCCCAGGACGCGACGTGTCTTCTCGTCAGCGATGACCCGTGTCATATCGAGCTGCTCGAGGCGGCGGCCGAGGCGGCGAAGCAGGAGGTCTGCCTCAAACGAGCCCGGCGGTATCTCGATGTCACGCCGCGGAGGGCCGGTGATCCAAACGCGAGGGCCGGCTTTGGGCATGTAGCCGGCGCTGATCGTCGTGATGTCGCGGATGAGCAGCGTCTCGTCGTGTCGCAGCACGCGGCTGACGGTCAGGGCCTCCTGGGTGAGGGCCAGCCGTGTGGGCCAAGCCCAGAGGAAGGCAACTACAGGGACGGCCAGCATGCCAAGGGGGAAGAAGATGCCCGGATGGTCTTTCAAGCCGTCGGTGCTCGCTCCGATCAGAGGCCACGCTACCCAACCGATGAGCACCAGGGTGAGGCCATTGAGGGGGTGGGTTAGCCAGAACGAGACGTTCGGACAAGTGCGCGACTCCGGGCAAGTATGCCTACCGGCCTGCGGCATGACAGTGAAACCGAGCCAGACCTGTGTCGTGTAGGCGACAATCCCTCCCATGGCTGCGCGAGAGGACTCCTACTCCCTGCCTGACCCGGAGTTGCGCGCCTACGACCACGGGCTTGGAACCCTGTCAGTTGACGGCGAACTTCGCGGGCACCTCGCCTGTGTCGTTAGCCGGATGACCTTCCCCTCGAAGGGGCCGTGGCCGTGGTTTCGGGTCATCTGGCTGGATGGCCGCAGGGAACCCCGATTCGAGGACTACGGCCCGGGCTGGTGGACGGTTCGCGAACTCGATGCCGGCAAGCTCGAATACAGCGGTCCGAGCGTCGACAAAGAGCGCCGCATCCTCGGATTTCCCTTCCGCTACTCCGTATCTGGAGACCCCTGCGTGTTCGACCTTGCATGGTTGGACCGCGAGGAAGCCGCCGCCAAGTGGGACGAGCTCGGACTCACGGATGGGGACTTCTGAGACGGGCGAAGCCCGCGCTCTCCGCGGCATGAGCGGTAATCGCCGGGCTAATCAGGACGAGCTTCGCTCAGACGGCTAGCGCCAAGCGAGCGATCCGTAAGACGCGTTTGAAGTAAGGCTGGGCGTCCGGCGGAAAAGCTTCCATGGAACGCTTCAGCTCTTCGGCGGCCTGGGCTAGACGACTCCGCTCGAGTACGGACAGCGACCCAGCCCGGGTCGCCCAGCCGTAGATGTCGGCCCCGATCGTGACGGCGTCCACCTCGCCGTAGTCAAGGCCCTTCTCCACAGAGTCGGGAAAGGGCTCCGCCATGTGAAGTCGCATCTCCTTCGCCAAGGTGTTGGGCACAACCACAGCGTAGGTCGTCGGCCCTCCCTACCTAGTGCTCGACCGCGCGACCGGCGGCATATTCGGATGGGGTGGAAGGACTTGGCAGGAGTGGGCCTCGTCGTGCCGCTAGGTTCGGGAGCGTCGAGCGGCTGAGAGGGACTTCTAGTGCACTTCGAACGACTCTGGGCGGGAATGGCCATCGGCCTTCTTTTGGGCGCAGTCAGGGAAACTCTGTTCCCGGACGCCTCTGCAACGCAGAGCTGGTTGATCGGGGCCGCCTGCCTGGCGATCTCATGGGAACGTGGGCGGCGCGAGGAACGTGACTCCGCTCAAGACGCGGGGAAACGAGAGCCCTGATGGCGCATTCATGGCTGTCATTGACTCGTCGGTGCATCGTCGATATCGGCCGGGTTGGACTTCGATTGGCCGAGATGGGGGGCCGGGTACCGCGAGTCAGAACTTGCAGACCACGCACAGGTAGCGGCATGGTCGGGCGTTCGCCCGCAGAGCGGCAAATCCGGATGTTCCGCCAACAGACCTTTTAGACCCGCACGGGCGGCCCTAGCTTTTCAGCTCACGGAACCGACCTGGCAGAGTCGGTCAGCGCCGCGTTGACCTGACCAGCGAAGAACGCGGCGGCCTCACGGGAACTGAACTGCATGCCCACACGCCGGCTTGGCGCTCCCTCAGTCGTGTACACGACCAGCTCGTGAGTCATCACCCAGTCGCCCATGAGTATTCGCCGCCACAGTGGCGTCCTACGCGTCACGGCGGCGACAGCCTCGACCGCCTCGCGAGGAAATTTGCGCGAGGGAGCCACGTCTCGAAAGACGACCGACCGCCGGCCGATAGCGACCCCCAGCCGCCACCATCGCCACGCCAGCCACAAACCGAGGACGGCGAACAGAGCCGTCACCGTGGCGGCGCCGGCGTCGTCACGCGCATTGGCGACACTGACAGAACCGAAGATGCCCGCGAACAGAACGCCCCATCCGGTCAACACATACCGCAGTCGGGGCAACTGCGGTACGAACAAGCTCAAGCCCGCGCTTTCTCTCACGCCCTGAGTATGTATGCCCGTCACGAGCGGGGGCCGCCGTCCGCTGGCAACCACCTCGGCACGACCGCTCGCGGAGAGCGGCAGATGTGTGCACTCGACCGCCAACAGCCCCACTCCTCGAACGCGCTCTCAGACCGCTCGAACTTCGGCGAGCCGCCTGACTGCGTACTCGTCGTCCCAGCAGACGGCGGCTTCCCACGCGGCCGACGCTTGCGTGGCGATGTCGTACGCGCCGTCGTCGAGGCCGGCGGCGTTGTTGGGCAGCACCAGGTCGAGGTCGGGGACGTCGACGTGCGACTCGTCCCAGTCGATCAGCGCGATCTGATTCGCGGTCATGCGGACGTTGCCAGGGTTGTTGGGGTTGCCGTGGACGACGCATGTCTGACGTCCGGTGAGCCGCGCCCAGGCTGCGCGGCATCGAGCAACGCTCTCAGGAGGCATCGCGCCGAGGTCGATCTTCGTCCCGGTCTTCGCGTGCAGGAGGTCGGTCGACGATCGCCAGCCTGGGCGCTGCGGCCAGCCCTGCGTCAACCGATGCAGCTCGCGGAGCGTGCCAGCCACGCGACGCCAGTCGGCCTGCGTCTCGGGCGGTCCGCCATCCAGGTAGGTCATCACCACCAGACCGTCGGCGAACAGCCGGCCGTCTGTAGTCGGGATCGGCACCGGCACGGTCAGACCTTCACGGTCGAGGTGTTGGAGGAGCTCGGTCTCCCACGCGAGATCAGCGTCGCTCCTGGCGCCCAGACGACCGACCGCGAGGTGCCCGTTGACGCGCACGCTCCACACGTCGTTGGCGACTCCGCCAGCGAGCGGTTCGATGCGAGCGGTGTCTTCACCCCACTGCCCGAGTGCCTCCCACCCCATGGCCACACCTTACGTTCCGGCCCCGCGTGGCTCGCCTCAAAACGACCGTTAACCGGCCACCGCGCCGTGCCCTCAGGGCGGCATGAGCGAGCGTCAGCTGAGAGGGAAGATGAGTTCGTGGCCACCTCGCCGACGCCGTTGCAGCGCTTCTCCTCGCTATGAAAAGTCGGCCTTCTTCGGCACGTACGGCTCCAGCCCCTCGATCTTGCTAGGCGGGACCGGCCAGCCGTTGCGCGTCGCGGTCGTCTCGATGTTCTCCCAGGCGTCAGCTGTGAGGTCTTCGAACGGGGTCTCCTTGGGGCCGACCCTCCGGCAGTAGCGCACGTTCTGGGTCAGCGCAGCAACCCACCGGTGATATTTCTCGTCGATCTTCAGTATCTCGTCGTCCGTTAGACGGCGGCCCAACCGCTGTCGGGTCCTTCCACCTTCGACGTACGCCTCCCGCATCAACTGCGCTCCAGCGGGCCACCCTTCGACGTGCCCGGGTGCGGGTCCGTGCCCGGCACGTCGACGGTTGCCGCCATCGAAGCAGCGCCACGTGTCATCTGGCCCTGTCTCATTCGAGTTTCGTTCGGGCACAGTCACGCTCGTTCGCAGACGTCCGAGCCGCGCCCCTACGAGCGTCAACGACAACAAGGACCCGCCGGAGCGCGCTGGCACAGACCTCGAAGGCGTGGGCGCGGACCAGCTCCACCCAGGGTTGGACCCCAAGCGCCACTACAAACCAGATCGCTGTAACCGCGAGATCCTCAGTCCGCAAAAGGTCTGCAACAGGACCGGAAACGGCCGCTGGACACGTTGCCCAAGAGAACCAGCTTTGCGTCTCTGCAGGTCACGAGCTCGGGGCAACACCGGCAGCACGGATCGATCGGCCCGCCGAAATCCCCGGCCTATCGGCCGGCTCATCCTCCATCTCACCGCGGGTCGTGCTGGACAACGCCCTGACCTGAGGTGATGCCGAGAAGGCGCGGGACAGTCGGAGACAGTTATAGGCCGCCCTGGCAACGGACCTAGACGGACCAGAGCGACTCGGCACAAGCTGTGACGGACAGAGACGGACCAGAATCCGACACCCGTGCCCGCCGGTGCCAGATGACCCGAAGGCTCGGTCAGACCGCCGCTAGAGGGGGAGGGAGCTAACGGTCCGACCGGGCCGCCTGGCGTTGCGGACGCAAGGCGTCGACCCGCGAGGTGGGATCGCGCGCCGACGTCCGCAGCGTCCCACGCGGCAGCAGCGCAGGTTGCCGAATCGGACAAACCTCGCAAAGGAAACCACGAGATCGCCCGCCTGCACCTGGCCTTGCACCACAGCCGGGACATCGGCGCCGCCGTGGGCATCATCATGGCGATGCACAAGGTGTGCAGGGAAGAGGCGTTCGACCTGTTGCGCGAGGCCTCGATGCGCACCAACACCAAGCTCTACCTGCTCGCGCTCGAGGTGCAGCAGACCGGCGTCTCCCCGAGGGAGCGCACCCCTCCGTACCTATCCCGGACTGCGTACCTATCCCGGGCTCCGGTCTCCACACGGGGCCTCCACATGGGGCCATCACATGGGGCCTTCACATGGGGCCTTGACGCGGAGTCGACGAGCGCTCGCCATGCGCGGCGCGTGAACCAGGGTTTCGCCGAACCGGCGTCTGGCGGTTGCCCGGCGTCCACCACCGCCGTGCAGCGTGGTGGCCATGAGTGAACTGAACCGCCGCACTTTTGTCCTCGGCGCCGCGGCCGGCGCGGGCCTGCTCGGTCTGTCCCGAACGGCCGGGGCGTGGGCCTCGCCCGCGCTGGTCGTGGCCGGACGACCAGCCCTGACATCCGGAGTCATGTCGGGCGATGTCACCGCCACCGCGGCGACCGTCTGGGGGCGCTCGGACCGGCCAGGCCGTCTCGTGGCCGTGGTCCATGGCGCGGGTGGCTCCAGGCTGCGGATCAGTGGCCCCCTCGCCACACCCGACACCGACCTCACGGCGAAGCTCGATCTCGAAGGGCTCGCTCCCGGCCGCGAGCACACCGTCACGCTCGCCTTCGAGAACGAGGACGGGCACCTCGGCGAACAGGCTGACCTCCGTTTCAGGACCGCCCCCGCCGGACCCGGTGCAACGAGCTTCGTCTGGACCGGCGACACTTGCGGGCAGGGGTGGGGGATCAACCCCGACCTCGGCGGCTTCACCGCCTATGCCGCGATGCACGCGACCCGCCCTGACTTCTTCCTCCACTCCGGTGACACCATCTACGCCGACAACCCCATCGCCGAGCAGGTCGTCGAGCCCGACGGACAGGTCTGGCGCAACATCGTCATCCCGGAGGTCGCGAAGGTAGCGGAGTCGCTTCCCGAGTTCCGCGGCAGGCACCGCTACAACCTCCTGGACGACAACGTCCGGGCCATGTACGCCGAGGTCCCGGTCGTCGCGCAGTGGGACGACCACGAGACCCACAACAACTGGTACCCGGGTCAGGTCCTCACCGACGACAGGTACACCGAGCGTCGCGTCGACGTGCTCGCCGCGCGGGCGAAGCAGGCTTGGTGGGAGTACCAGCCGATCAGCAACCGGCTCTCGGTCGCCCGCCGGACGGCTGCGGGCACCCCCGGCCGCATCTACCGGAAGCTGTCGTACGGCCGGCACCTCGACGTGTTCTGCCTCGACATGCGCACGTACAAGGACCCCAACACGACGGGACTCGAGCCAGCGAAGACCCACATTCTCGGCACCGAGCAGACCGACTGGCTCATCCGCGAGGTGGCGGCATCCAGGGCCACGTGGAAGGTCATCGCGAGCGACCTCCCGTTGGGCCTGGTCGTGCCCGACGGCCCGGTCAACCAGGAGTCGCTCTCCAACGGCGACCCGGGAGCGCCGCGCGGCAAGGAGCTCGAGATCGCCGCTGTCCTCAGCTCCTTCAAGCGGGCCGGCGTGCGCAACATCGTGTGGCTCACCGCCGATGTCCACTACTGCGCGGCGCACCACTACGACCCGGCGCGCGCCGCCTTCGCGGACTTCGACCCCTTCTGGGAGTTCGTCGCCGGACCCGTGGCCGCGGGCACGTTCGGCCCGAACGTGCTCGACCAGACCTTCGGCCCACGGGCCGACTTCATCAAGGCGGCCGACTACCCCAACCAGTCCCCCCGCCACGGCAACCAGTTCTTCGGGCACGTCAAGATCGACGAGGACGGTCGGTTCCGGGCATCGCTGCGCAACGCCCGCGGTTTGGTGCTCTACTCGCGGACCCTGGACCCTGCGCCCCGATGACGGTGTTGGCGACCTGGCCGGCCGGGCTGGCTCGTCGGGCGGATGCACGGTGGCGCGAGCGAATCGTCTGCGTCCTTGCCTCGACCACCCCGCGACCACCCGCGGACGCCAAACCTCGGGTCTGACGGAGGTTCGGCTCGTAGACTGGGGCTCGAGAGGTGTGCGTGTCACTGCGCGCGTGGTTGTCGAGGCGGAGTTCGATGGCTGTCTCGGGAAGGCCGCAGAGGCGGAGTCCGGTATGGCGACGACGAGGCGGACGGGGTCGGGTCGCGGGGCGCTGCCCGCCGAGCTCACGAGCTTCGTAGGACGGCGGCGAGAGCTGGCCGAGACCCGGAGGCTGCTGGCGAGCGGCCGCATGCTGACTCTGACCGGCGTCGGCGGGGTCGGCAAGACGCGCCTGGCGCTGCGACTGGCTGCCGAGGTGCGACGCATCTTTCGGGACGGCGTGTGGTTTGTCGAGCTCGCGGCCCTTCAGGACCCACAGCTGTTGCCGCACACCGTGGCCAACACCCTCGAGCTGCGCCAGGTGTCGGCCGACCCGGCCGCCGACCTGGCGGCGTACCTGGAGGAGAAGCGGCTCCTGGTGGTCCTCGACAACTGCGAGCACCTCACCGACGCCTGCGCGGTGCTGGCCGGCAAGCTGCTGGCCGCGGCCCCGGGTCTGCACATCCTCGCCACCAGCCGGCACGTGCTCGGCGTCGAGGGCGAGCAGATCCTCTCCGTGCCGCCCCTGTCCACACCGGACCCCGAGGCGGATGTCGCCGCCGACGACCCCACTCACTACGAGTCGGTGGCGCTCTTCCTGGACCGAGCCACGGCGGTGGCCCCGGACTTCGCGATGGGGCCTGGCAACCGGGCAGCCGTACTCGATCTGTGTCGAAGGCTCGACGGCGTCCCGCTGGCGATCGAGCTCGCGGCCGTGTGGCTGCGCATCCTCTCTCCCTCGCAGATCCTCGAACGGGTGGAGGACCGCTTCCGGCTGCTCACCAGGGGGCGGCCCGCCGTCCCCACCCGGCACCAGGCGCTCGAGGCCACCGTCGGATGGAGCTACGACCTGTGCTCGCTCGCGGAGCGACTGATGTGGGCCCGGCTCTCGGTCTTCTCGGGAGGGTTCCACCTCGAGGCCGCCGAGGAGGTTTGCGGCAGCGCCGGAATCTCCCGCGATGACGTCCTCAACCTGATCGCGGGCCTGGTGAACAAATCGATCGTCGTACGGTGGCAGGCGACGGAAAGCACGACCGCCTGGTACCAGATGTTGGAGAGCATCAGGCATTACGGCGCTGAGCGGCTCACCAACCCGGAAGAGGTGCGGGCGCTGCGGATCCGGCACCGGGACTACTACCAATCACTGGCCAAGCGGTTCGCAGCCGAGAGCTTCGGCCGCCATCAAGCGGACTGGTTCATCCGACTCCGCCGGGAGTCCGGCAACATCCGAGCAGCGCTGGAGTTCTGCCTCGCTGACAAGGCTGAGGCGGCCGCAGCGTTCGAAATCGCCGCGCCCATCTGGAACTTCTGGTTCGCCGGCTTCCTCCGGGAGGGTTACCGGTACCTGCTCCGGGCCCTGGAGCTGGCTCCCGAACCAACAAGCGGCCGGGCTCACGCGCTATGGGCGGCCAGCTATCTGGCCATGTTCGCCACGGACATCGACCGCAACCCGACGATGCTTGCCGAGTGCGAGGAGATCGCTGCCGGGCTCGACGACCATCTGCTGCAGGCGCGCATCAAGGAGTGCCGAGGGCAGGCGAGGTTGTACGAGGGCGACGTGCCGGGCGCCCTCGAGCTGCTGGAGCAGGGCCGCAGGGAGTTCCAGGCGCTCGGAAACCCGCTCGGCGAGTTCGACACGCTCATCCTGCTCTCCGCCTGCACCTTCTTCCTCGACGACCCGAGAGTCCACGATTACAGCAGGCAGGCGCTGGCATTGGCGGAGCGGTACGGCGCGCAGTCATCGATGGGCTACGCGCTCTGGAGCGTCGGCATCGCGCAGTGGCGTGCCGGCGACTTCGCTGGTGCCACGCGTTCCCTGCGGATGTCGGTCAGGTCGTTCCAGCCGATGAACGACCTGACCGGCATCAGTTTCGGTGTCCAGGCGCTCTCCTGGTGCGCCGCCTTCGCCGACCCCGGCGAACGGGCGGCCCGGCTGCTCGGCGCCGCCCAGGCCGTCTGGCGGACCAGCGGCTCGAAGGTCGAGGAGAACAACGCGTACAGCGTGTTCGACAGGCGGTCCGAGGAGGCGCTGCGTCAGTCTTTCGGCTCCGGCGTGTTCGAGTCCGAGGCGTTCGAGAGGGCGTTCGCTGAGGGAGCGTCGTACTCCTTCGACCAGGCGGTGTCCCTTGCGCTGGGAGAGGCGGACGCAGCAGGCCAGCCCGAGCGGACGGGGGTTCGCGCCGGGTCCAGAAGGGGGACTGCCGACGGCCTGACCCGCCGTGAGCGGGAGGTCGCGGCGCTGCTGGCGGAAGGGCTGACCAACAAGGAGATCGCGGGGCGGCTGACCATCTCCCAGCGCACCGTGGAGACGCACGTCGACAATATCCTGGGCAAGCTCGGCATGAACTCGCGAACCCAGGTCGCCAGCTGGGTCACCGAGGAGTAGGCGACCTGCGAGGGCCAACCTACAAGCCAACCGTGGGTGTTGCCCTGAAGGCGTTGCGGGCTGCCCTGCTTGCCCTGAGGGTGAACGTCACCGCTACGGACCCCGACGGCACGACCAAGACCTATCTCGTCAAGTACGCCGGATCCAGAAGGGCCTAGCCGAAGCCGATAGAAGACGCGGGCCAGTCGCCCGAAACCAGCTCGCGGACGCCGAGCAGGAGCTGCGTGAGGCTGTCCGCGCAGCCCGTGCGGCGGGCGACTCGTGGACCGTGATCGGTGCTGCACTCGACATCTCACGTCAGGCTGCCCAGCAGAGGTTTGGGGAGCGCTGACGGCGGCAGTTCCGGATGGCCGCTGCGCACGCTGTCGGCGGCAGTTCCG
Source organism: Monashia sp. HAY1-5C (assembly GCF_056755255.1). Classification (NCBI taxonomy): domain Bacteria; kingdom Bacillati; phylum Actinomycetota; class Actinomycetes; order Micrococcales; family Intrasporangiaceae; genus Intrasporangium; species Monashia sp. HAY1-5C. The sequence goes on from NZ_JBPGXG010000033.1 coordinate 13,613, forward strand.
ACGCTGCGCGGCCAAGTAGTCTCGTGGGGATGGCCCATTCAACTTGTTGGCGGGATTTGGAGGTCGGCGCCCCCGAGATCGCTCGCTTGGGCTTGGCGCGCCTTCGCTCCACGCATGTTGCGTTGCTGGGCACGCTGCGTCGGGATGGGTCCCCACGGATCAGTCCGATTGAGACATATCTCGTCGCCGGCCAGCTTCTTGTCGGCGCGATGTCATGGTCGCGCAAGGCGGATGACCTGCAACGAGACCCGCGGTACGTACTGCACAGCGCGATTACGGGCCCAGACGCTGCTGAAGGCGAGTTCAAGGTCTATGGCGTGGCCGCGATAGCCGACAAGGACGTGCGGGATGCAGCAGCCGATGCATGGTGGATGGCCTCGCCGCCAGACAAAGCCATCGTGTTCTCCTTGGACATTGACCTGGCAGTGTTCATCGACTGGAACTTCGCGCGTGGTCAGATGACTGTGCATCGATGGTCGGATCGAAGCGGTTACAAGCAGAGCCAGCGCCGTTACCCGTAGCCGCCGAGGGTGAGCAAGTTCGGTCCAAGCACACGTACTCAAATCGGCATGTGGGTAAGACTTCGACTGTCATTCGGCGGTGGGCAACGCCCGCCGGCGCGTGCCTTTCTCCGACGTAGGCTCTGCTATCGAGAACGTGTCCGGTCGGCAAGCGGCGGACAGGCGGGACAGGGCGGGTCGTGGCTAATCGCACAGGGATCGCACGAAGCGCGGCGGTCCAGCGTTCCCAGCCTGCGTTTTCGCAGGTCAGCAGTGGTTCGAGCGGCCTTCCAGGGGCCAAGATTGTAAACAGGTGGTTGGGGTTCGAGTCCCCCGCCAGCTCTGTGTTCGGTGAGCCGGATGTGGCCATGGGCCGTCGCGGCGAACTTGGTGACGAACCTCAGGCCGCATGTTCCCCTTCCGCGACCTGGCTTTCGAGGGCGGGCTGTCTCGCGGCACTGAGCAGCACCGCGGTCGTGACCAGGCCGGCGTGGCTGAAGGCCTGGGGTGTGTTGCCGAGGTGTCGTCCGCTCGTCGGGTCGTACTCCTCGCTCAGCAGGCCGACGTCGTTGCGCAGGAACAACAGTCGCTCGAACAGGGTCGTTGCCTCGCTGGTCCGGCCGATGCCGTGGAGGGCGTCGGCGAGCCAGAACGAGCAGGCGACGAAGACCCCTTCGTCGCCGTGGATGCCGTCGACGTTGGCTCCGTTCTCGCGGACGGCGTAGCGGCGCACCAGCCCTTCGTCGGTGAGGTACCGCTCGATGGCCTCGACGGTGGCCACCATGCGGTGATCCGACCACGGGAGGAAGCCGTACCGAGGGAGCAGCAGAACCGACGCGTCCAGGCGCGCCGATCCGTACGACTGGGTGAAGGATTGCCGCGCTCTGCTGTACCCACGGTTAATGACCTCGGCGCGAATGGTGTCGCGCAGCCGGCGAACTCGTTCGAGCTGGTGCTCGGTGGCACCCGTGCGGCCCTCTTCGATCGCCTCGACGGCGCGGTTGACGCCGACCCACGCCATGACCTTGGAGTGCACGAAGTGTCGGCGCGGGCCGCGAACCTCCCACAGGCTGCAGTCCGGTTCGGCCCACGTTCGCTCGATGTGGCCGAGCAGTGCCTCGTGCAGCGCGGCCTCGGCGTGGACGGCGGGAGGGTCTGCCTTGGTGTCGGTACCGTCGGCGTGGTGGTCGCACTGTGCGTCGGTGACGCTCTGGGTGGCAGCCAGCGCGTCGAGAACCTCGCCCCAGACGTCGTTCTGCTGCTGGGTGGCTGCCTCGTTGCCGATGCGCACCGGCGTGGAGCCCGCGTGCCCGGAGAGCCAGGTCAGTGCCTGCTCGGGCAGCCGCCGAGCTCCGTCGATGCCGTACATGACCTGCATCCGCTCGGGGTCGGCGGCGACGGTCCGCAGCAGCCAGTCCCGCCACGCGTGGGCTTCGTCCACGTAGCCGGTGGCCAGGAACGCCTGGACGGTGAACGTGGCGTCGCGGAGCCAGCTGTACCGGTAGTCCCAGTTCCGTAGGCCGCCGAGCTGTTCGGGCAGTGAGGTGGTGGCCGCGGCAAGGATTCCGCCGGTGGGTGCGTAGGTGAGCGCCTTGAGGGTGATGAGCGAGCGGGTGACTGCCTCGGCCCACGGACCGGTGTAGGTCGAGCGGCTGGCCCAGTTCTGCCAGAAGGTCTGCGTCGTTGCCAGGGCATGGTCCGCGTCTGCGTGGGGAGCACCGGTCTGTGTGGACGTGGTGTGCGTCAGGACGAAGGAGACCCGTTGTCCGGCCGTGATGGTGAAGTCGCTGACCCAGCTGCCGGCGGCCTGGTCGACGGCCGCCGTCGTGTGCAGCCACAGCATGTCCGGACCAGCGACTGCCACCACGTGCCCGTTGCGACTGCTGAGCATCGGCGTGATGCTGCCGTAGTCCATCCGCGGCGTGAGCGCCATGTGCATCTCGACCTGACCGTCCAACCCCTCGACCACGCGGGTCACCTGCGATTCCACCGCTGTCGGGGACATGAGGTCGATGACCCGGACGGTGCCGTCGTCGGTGCTCCACTCCGTCTCCAGGACGAGGGTGCCGGCGCGGTACTGCCGGCGGGTGCAGCGGTCCTGCCCGTTCGGTGTGATGAGCCAGTGCCCGTTGGTCTCGTCGCCCAGCAGGTTGGCGAAGACCGCTGGTGAGTCGAAGCGGGGGAGGCTGAGCCAGTCGATGGACCCGTCTCTGCCGACGAGTGCGGCCGTGCGCAGGTCACCGATGAGGGCGTAGTCCTCGATGTGTTGGGCGGTCATCGTGGCTCCCGGGATCGTTCGGGAAGGCGTCGTTGCCTCGTCCCACGATTGGAGCGCTGGTCGGGCTCCGCAGGAGTCCCATCTTGAGACAGCACGCTCGGACTACTGACCACTCGGCCTCGACTGCGCCAAGCCGTCCGATGGGACCACCTGGCCGCCACCGCATCCGGGCGAAGGCCGCGGGGTCGCTCAGCGGCGGGTGTCGATGTTGTAGCCGCGGATCTTGCGGTAGATCGTCGCCCTGGACATCCCCAGGTGCTCGGCGGCGAGCGCCTTGTTCCCGTTGTGGTCGTCGAGGGCTCGGGTGATCGCGTCCCGCTCCAGGGCTTCCAGCGGCGTGAGCGTCCGGCGGCCGACAGCCATGCACTCCGGCGGGAGGTCGACCATCTCGATGGTGCCGGCGCGCTTCGTGGCGATGATCTTGGCGAGGGTCTCGCGCAGCTGCACGACGTTGCCTGGCCACGGGTGCCGGGCGAGCTGGTTGGCCGCACTCGCAGAGACGGACAGCTCCTTGTGCGGCGACAGGGCGCGGAGCAGCACGGGGATGATGACCCGGATGTCCTCGTGCCGGTGCCGCAACGGCTCGAGCAGGACGGTCCGGTCGAAGCAGGGCAGGATCTGGGCCGCTACAGCCTCTGCCGCTCCGGTGCGTTCCGCCGGGCTTCGCGTCGCGACGACCCACCGGCTGTGCACGGAGTGCGCCAGGTGGGAGTGTTCGACGAGGAGTGCGGCGACCTCCTCGACGAGCTCGGTCGGCAGCCGGTCGAGGTGCCGGATGAGCAGGGTGCCCGGTTCGGGCGACAGCTCCTCCTCCAGCGTGCGCAGCCAGCCGTCCGGGTCGGCCGAAGCCGATGCAGCATCGAGGGTACGGAAGTGCCGGCCGGGCGACTCAGCACCGTGAATGCCCCGCGCCAAGGCGTGCTTCCCCGTTCCCGGCTCCCCGTCGATGACGACCCAGGTGCCGCTCCGGTACGACTCTCGCAGCTGGAACACCGCGCGAAGCCACTCAGGGCTCGTTCCGGCCACCCCGGGAAGTGAGACCGCCACATCCCTACCGAGGGCACGCGGCGTCCGGGACGGCTCCCTGAGCTGGATCCGGAAGACACCGCCGACGATGGTGGTGCCCACTGACGTCGGCCGGTAGTCGAGCCGGGCTACTGCCCCACTCGGCAAGTCGGTGACGAACGTGTGCGGCTGGTCGTCCCCGAGGGCATCGCTCGTCCGGGCGACGAGCGCCGTACGGTCCGCGACGTCCAGCTGCAGCTGGACGTGGCGGTTCATCATGACGATCTCGTCCCCGAGGGCGAGAACAGGTCCGGTCGCGTGCCGGCACGCCGCGAGGTAGTCGCGAAGCAGACTCATCTCCCGGACCGAGACGGCGGCGAGGATCTCCTCCTCGATGCGGCTCGCGACCGACCGCGCATAGGTGAGCAGGAGCCCGTTGGACGACCCGGACGTGCAGGTGAGGTCGAGGACGCCAACGAGCGCACCGCTCACCGGGTGCACGACCGGAACACCGGCACAGGCGAAGGTCATGAGTGGTTCGGTGAAGTGCTCCTCGCCGGCGATCAGCGTGGGCCGCCGCAGCAGCAGGGCCGTGCCGATGCCGTTGGTCCCGACGGAGTCCTCGGCATAGGTGAAGCCCGGAGCGAGGCTCACCTTCTCGAGGCGTGCCGTCAGTGAGGAGTCGGAGCAGATGCGGTGGATGACCCGCCCGAAGGGGTCGGCGAAGATCATGCTCACGGCCTCGTCGCCGAGCTGCGCGGCCATCCGGGTCATCACCTGGCCTACGAGCTCGTTCAGGCGGGACTCGCCCAGGTCGGCGGCATAGGACGGGGTGAGCAGGCTCGGGTCGACACCCGCCAGGGTGCTGCGCTCCCACGACTGCCCGACGACGTCACGCACCGTGCCCGCCAGGACGCCGGAGCGCATGAAGTGCTCACGCGCCAGCGCCACCTCGCGTGGACGATCGGCCACGACCCACCTCCGTCACGACCCGTGGCGCACCCTTGCACCACGCGGTGCCTCCAGTGTCCGTGCTGGCCGGAGCGCACCGCAAGGAACTGGTGACCGCCCACACAGCACCTGTCTCAAAGTGAGACGCCCGCGGTCGAGCGGCCCCCTGCCTCTCAGATTGAGACATCCACCGCGCCGCCCACCTGTGAGTGTCCTGGCACACGGCGAAACGCATCCGCCGAACCGGCTCGGTCCGCCGGACCGACCCGACACCAGGAGGCAAGAGTGAGCAGACAGAGTCTGACGAAGGCCCACGCGAAGATCTCCGAGCTGACGTGGGAGCCGACCTTCGCGACGCCCGCGACCCGCTTCGGTACGGACTACACCTTCGAGAAGGCCCCGAAGAAGGACCCGCTCAAGCAGATCATGCGGTCCTACTTCCCGATGGAGGAGGAGAAGGACAACCGCGTCTTCGGCGCGATGGACGGCGCGGTCCGCGGCAACATGTTCCGGCAGGTCCAGCAGCGCTGGCTCGAGTGGCAGAAGCTGTTCCTGTCGATCATCCCGTTCCCCGAGATCTCCGCTGCACGAGCGATGCCGATGGCGATCGACGCCGTGCCCAACCCGGAGATCCACAACGGGCTCGCGGTCCAGATGATCGACGAGGTTCGTCACTCGACGATCCAGATGAACCTCAAGAAGCTGTACATGAACCAGTACATCGACCCGGCCGGTTTCGACATGACCGAGAAGGCCTTCGCGAACAACTACGCCGGCACGATCGGCCGCCAGTTCGGTGAGGGGTTCATCACCGGCGACGCCATCACGGCGGCCAACATCTACCTGACCGTGGTCGCCGAGACAGCCTTCACCAACACCCTCTTCGTGGCGATGCCCGACGAGGCCGCGGCCAACGGCGACTACCTGCTGCCGACGGTCTTCCACTCCGTCCAGTCCGACGAGTCACGGCACATCTCGAACGGCTACTCGATTCTGCTCATGGCCCTCGCCGACGAGCGGAACCGCCCACTCCTGGAACGCGACCTGCGGTACGCGTGGTGGAACAACCACTGCGTCGTCGACGCCGCGATCGGCACCTTCATCGAGTACGGCACGAAGGACCGCCGCAAGGACCGAGAGAGCTACGCCGAGATGTGGCGGCGCTGGATCTACGACGACTACTACCGCAGCTACCTGCTCCCCCTCGAGAAGTACGGCCTGACGATCCCGCACGACCTCGTCGAGGAGGCCTGGAACCGGATCACGAACAAGGGATACGTGCACGAGGTCGCCCGCTTCTTCGCCACCGGCTGGCCGGTCAACTACTGGCGCATCGACGCCATGACCGACAAGGACTTCGAGTGGTTCGAGGAGAAGTACCCCGGCTGGTACAGCAAGTACGGCGCCTGGTGGGAGAGCTACAACCGGCTCGCCTTCCCGGGCAAGAACAAGCCCATCGCGTTCGAGGACGTGGGCTACCAGTACCCGCACCGGTGCTGGACGTGCATGGTGCCGGCCCTCATCCGCGAGGACATCGTCGTCGAGAAGGTCGACGACCAGTGGCGCACCTACTGCTCCGAGACCTGCTACTGGACCGACGCGGTCGCGTTCCGCTCCGAGTACGAAGGCCGTGAGACGCCGAACATGGGCCGCCTGACGGGCTTCCGCGAGTGGGAGACGCTGCACCATGACAAGGACCTGGCCGACATCGTCCAGGACCTCGGCTACGTCCGTGACGACGGCAAGACCCTCATCGGGCAGCCGCACCTGGACCTCGACCCCAAGAAGATGTGGACGCTCGACGACATCCGGGGCAACACGTTCATGAGCCCCAACGTGCTGCTGAACCAGATGTCCGACGCAGAGCGTGACGCCCACATCGCGGAGTACCGGGCGAACGGCACCAAGGTCGCCTGACGCGACCTCGAGTGGTCCGACCCCGGCTCCACCGCCAGATCGGGTTGGCGGCGCTTCCAGGGATGAGTGGCGCCGCCAACCCCCGCCGCCAACCTCCCCCGTGGACCCGGCGCAATCGAGAGGAGGCCATCGTGGCCGACACACACAAGATCTACTTCGAGCCCGTCGACATCGAGATGGAGGTAGGGGAGGACGAGAAGATCCTCGACGCTGCCTTCCGGCAGGGCATCCACCTGATGCACGGGTGCCGTGAGGGACAGTGCTCGGCCTGCAAGAGCTACGTGCTCGACGGCGAGATCCAGATGGAGCGCTACTCGACGTTCGCCTGCAACGACGCCGAGGTCGACGAGGGCTACGTCCTGCTCTGCCGGGCGCACGCCTTCAGCGACTGCACCATCGAGCTGCTCAACTTCGACGAGGACGAGCTGCTGGGTGGGGTGCCGATCCAGGACGTCCGGACCCGTATCACCGCGATCGAGCCGATGACGCGCGACATCGTGTCGTTGCGCCTGGCGGCGGTCGAGCCGGCGACCTACGAGTTCAAACCCGGTCAGTACAGCGACATCGGCATCCCCGGGACGGACGAGCACCGCTCGTTCTCCATGGCGACGACGCAGTCCACACCGGGGGAGGTCGAGTTCCTCATCAAGAAGTACCCGGGCGGGAAGTTCTCGACGCTGCTGGACGGCGGCTCGTCCGGCCTCGCGGTCGGCGACGAGCTGCACGTCAACGGCCCCTACGGCTCGTTCACCATCAAGGAGGGGCACGTCCTTCCCGTCGTGTGCATCGGGGGAGGGGCGGGGATGGCCCCGATCCTCTCGCTCCTGCGGCACCTGCACGAGACCGGGAGCACCCGCCCGGTGCGCTTCTACTACGGCGCGCGGACAGCGGCCGACCTCTTCTACGTCGACGAGATCCTCGCCCTCGGCGAGGGCCTGCGCGACTTCGAGTTCGTCGCCTGCCTGTCGGAGTCCCTGCCCGACCCCGACTCACCAGAGGGTCGCCTGCCGCTCGGCCTGCTCCCCGAGGCCGGCAACGTCACCGACGTGGTGGCGCGGCATGAGGACGAGCTCGCGAAGTGCGAGGTCTACCTGTGCGGCCCCCCGCCCATGGTCGACGCCGCCCTGCTCTTCCTCGAGGCCCAGGGCGTGCCCGGTGACCAGGTCTTCCACGACTCGTTCACGAGCCCGGTGACCGTCACGGGCTGAACGCTGTACATCCACGAATCATCCACACCAACAACGGAGTTGACTGACATGGCGGACATCACCGACCAGAAGACGCGCAGCTTCCCCAAGATCGAGTTCACGGACTCCGAGGCCGGCGCCCTGGACTTCCCGAGCTCGAAGAGCCGCACGTACAACTACTACAAGCCGGCCAAGCTGCGGGCCACGATGTACGAGGACGTCACTGTCGACGTGCAGCCTGACCCGGACCGGCACCTGACCCAGGGCTGGATCTACGGGTTCGGCGGCGGGCCCGGCGGCTACCCCAAGGAATGGACGAAGGCCCAGTCCTCCGACTGGCACACCTTCCTCGACCCCAACGAGGAGTGGGAGCAGACGATCTACCGCAACAACTCAGCGGTGGTCCGTCAGGTCAACCTCTGCCTCGAGAACGCCAAGCGCGCCGGTGCCTACGCGAACTGGAACCACGCGTGGGTCGCCTTCATCCAGCGCAACCTCGGAGCCTGGATGCACGCGGAGAACGGCATCGCGCTGCACGTCTTCACCTCGATCCAGCGGTCCGCCCCGACCAACATGATCAACAACGCCGTCGCCGTCGCGGCGGCACACAAGATGCGCTTCGCGCAGGACCTGGCCCTGTTCAACCTGGACCTCGCCGAGGCGGGCATCGACTTCGACGGTGCGGCCCACCGCGAGGTCTGGCAGAACGCGCCGGAGTGGCAGCCGACGCGCCGGACGGTCGAGGAGCTGACGGCGGTCGGCGACTGGGCCGAGCTGACCTTCGCGACGAACATCGTCTTCGAGCAGCTCGTCGGCCAGCTGTTCCGCAGCGAGCTCGTCATGCAGATTGCGGCGCGCAACGGCGACTACATCACGCCGACGCTCGTGGGCACTGGGGAGAACGACTACGCACGGGACCTCGCGGCCTCGCGCAACCTCTTCCAGCTCCTCGTGCGTGACGAGGAGCACGGCGCCGCCAACAAGGACCTCTTCGGCCAGTGGCTGTCCACGTGGGTCCCGAAGTGCCTCGCCGCCGCGCAGGCGCTGCAGCCGATCTGGTCGCAGCCCGCAGAGAAGACCATCACCTTCGCCACGTCCCTCGACGCGGCCAAGGACAAGTTCCGCACCCTGCTCGAGGAGATCGGGCTCGACATTCCGAAGGAGTTGGACCAGTGAGCATGCAGTTCGGTTCGGAGGCCTCGTTCTCCAACATGTGCGGGGTCACCCTGATGAACACACCGGTCGGCCGGGTCGTGGCCCAGGTCATGGGGACCAAGGAGGGCGTCGAGCTCACCGAGTACCCGTCGATGATCCGCGTCGACGGCCCGACGCTGCTCAGCTTCGACTACGAGGAGCTGACCGACGCTCTCGGCACCGAGTTCGACGGCTCCGTCTTCGAGGAGATCAGCTCCACCCACTACGGGCGGATGGTCCACCTCGACGACAAGACGATGCTCTTCGCGAGCCCGGAGGACGCCGCCGAGTACATCGGCTTCGACCTCAACGTCCACTGACCGGATCTCGCGAAACCCCTGACGCCCAAGGTGGCTCGTATGCCGCTGGGCTGGCTCCCAGCCCAGCGGCGTCCGGCGGGCGTCTCATCCCAACCACAACGAAGTGAGGAAGCCATGTACGAGAAGAACGGCGAGAAGTACTACGTCGTCGATGCCCACGTCGCCCTGTGGGACGGCCGCGAGTCGAACCTGAGGAACGTCCACGGCAAGCAGTTCATCGACTGCTTCTACGACTACCACAAGAACCTCAGCCCGGAGGAGGTCGTGTGGGACTACGACACCTACACGTACTACGGCGGCGACCGACTCATGAAGGACCTCTTCGAGGACGGCTACGTCGACCACGCGATCTTCCAGCCGGCGTTCCTGGGCGACTTCTACACCAACGGGTTCGGGCAGACCGAAGAGGCGTGGGCGCTCACCAGGGCCAACCCCGGCCGACTGACCTACAACCACAACTTCGACCCGCGCAACGAGCAGGCCGGCCTCGACCAGCTCAGGCGCGACGCCGAACGCTTTGGGCTCAAGGGCGTCAAGCTCTACACCGCGGAGTGGCACGGCGACTCCCGCGGCTACAAGCTGACCGACCGGTGGTCCTACAAGTACCTCGAGGCCTGTCAGGAGCTCGGCATCACGAACATCCACATCCACAAGGGGCCGACGATCATCCCGCTCGACCGCGACGCCTTCGACGTCGCCGACATCGACGCGGTGGCGACGGACTTCCAGGGACTCAACTTCGTCGTGGAGCACTGCGGGCTCCCGCGGCTGGAGGACTTCTGCTGGATCGCGACCCAGGAGACGAACGTCCACGCCGGCCTCGCCGTCGCCATCCCGTTCATCCACACGAGGCCGCGCTACTTCGCGCAGATCATCGGCGAGCTCCTGTACTGGATCGGCGCGGACAAGATCCAGTTCTCGAGCGACTACGCCCTGTGGACACCCAAGTGGCTCATCGAGAAGTTCGTCGACTTCCAGATCCCTGAGGACATGACGGAGTACGCACCCCTGACGACGACCGCCAAGAAGAAGATCCTCGGCCTCAACGCAGCGAAGATGTACGGCCTCGACGTGCCCGCGGAGCTGCAGCTCGCCGACCCCGGCGACGTCGGCCTCGAGGTCGCGGCCGGGGCGAGGGAGAGCGTGCTGTCATGAGCGCCGTCGCCACTCCGGTCGCGTCGCCGTCGGCCCGCAACACGGCCTCGGCACCGCACGGGGCATCCCTGGCGAACGACGTGCTCGAGGCGCTCGCCACCGTCATGGATCCCGAGCTGGACGAGCCGATCACCGAGCTCGGGTTCGTCCGCTCGGTGGCGCTGCACCCGTCCGGCGTCACGGTGCACCTGCGGCTTCCGACGTCGTTCTGCGCACCGAACTTCGCCTACCTCATGGTCTCCGACGCACAGGACGCCCTGCGGCGGGTCCGGGGGACGGGTCGGGTCACCGTGCTGCTCGACGACCACCACGACTCCGACAAGATCAACGCCGGGATCGCCGCGGATGCCGGCTACCTCGGAACCTTCGGTGCCGAGGCCGAGGAGAGCCTCGACGCTCTACGGCAGACCTTCCAGCGGAAGGCGCACACCGCGGCGATGGAGCGCTGCGTCATGGCCGCGCTGACCGGAGGGTCGGTCCGGCTCGAAGACCTCGGGCGCCTGAGGCTCGGCGACCTGCCGGCCGGCCGCACCAAGGAGGCGCTGCTGCGCAGACGGGCGGACATCGGCCTGGGCGTCGCTCCCACGGAGCTCGTCGTCGTCGACGAGCAGGGAGCGCCCGTGCCGGACGAGGAGCTGCCCCTGCGTCTGCGTCTCGCGACGTCGGTGCGGATCTCCATCGAGGGCAACGCCCACTTCTGCCGCGGCCTGCTGGCCACCCGCTACGCGGACGGCGACCCCGCAGCCATCACCACGCACATCACGGACACGAGGAGCACGTAATGAGGGCCGTCCAGGTCGTCGGGTACCACACCAAGCTGCAGCTGACGGACGTGCCGGAGCCGCAGGTCCAGGGACCGCTCGACGTCGTCGTCAGGATCGGGGGCGCGGGCGTGTGCCGCACCGACCTGCACATCCTCGAAGGGCAATGGGAGGAGAAGACGGGCGTCGCTCTGCCGTACACGATCGGCCACGAGAACGCCGGCTGGGTGCACGCCGTCGGTGACGCCGTCACCAACGTCGCCATCGGCGACAAGGTGATCCTGCACCCGCTCATCACGTGCGGGCTGTGCCGTGCGTGCCGCTTCGGCGACGACGTGCACTGCGAGAACAGCCAGTTCCCCGGGATCGACACCAACGGCGGGTACGCGGAGTATCTCCGCACGACCGCCCGGAGCGTCGTGCGCATCGATGACGGCCTCGAGCCCTCGGACGTCGCGGCGCTCGCGGACGCCGGCCTCACGGCATACCACGCGGCCGCCAAGGCGGCTCGGGTCACGAGACCGGGCGACGTCTGCGTCATGATCGGCGCCGGCGGGCTCGGCCACATCGGCATCCAGGTGATGAAGGCGATCTCCGGTGCGACGGTCGTCGTCGTCGACCGCAACCCCGACGCCGTCGCCCTGGCCACCTCGATCGGGGCCGACCACGGCGTCGTCGCCGACGGCAGCCACATCGAGAAGGTCCTCGAGCTGACCGGCGGGCGGGGCGCCGAGGCGGTCGTCGACTTCGTCGGCGAGGGGGGCGCGACGAAGGAGGGCACGGCGATGCTGCGCCGGGCCGGCAGCTACTTCGTCGTCGGCTACGGCGAGAACATCGACATCCCGACCATCGACGTCATCTCCACGGAAATCAACTTCATCGGCAACCTCGTCGGGTCGTACAACGACCTCCAGGAGCTCATGGTCCTCGCCGCCCAGGGCAAGGTCACGCTCCACACCACGAAGTACCCCCTGGAGGACTTCCAGCAGGCGATCGACGACCTCGACGCCGGGCTCGTGCGCGGACGCGCGATTCTCATCCCCTGACGACGGCCGGTCCGGCCGTCATCGGCGGCCGGCCCCGACCACGTCCGAATCACGAAGGACAGACACACCATGGCCAAGGAACTGCGCTTCAACAAGGACGCCCGACGACTGCTCGAGTCCGGCGTCAACGCCCTCGCGGACGCCGTCAAGGTGACGCTCGGACCGAAGGGACGCAACGCCGTCCTCGAGAAGCTGACCGGACCACCGACGATCACGAACGACGGCGTCACCATCGCCCGCGAGATCCAGCTCCGGGAGCCGTTCGCCAACATGGGCGCCCAGCTCGTCAAGGAAGTGGCGATGAAGACCAACGGTGTCGTCGGTGACGGCACCACGACGGCCACCGTGCTCGCCCAGGCGATGGTCCGGGAGGGGCTTCGCGCCGTCGATGCCGGCGCCAACCCCATGCGGGTGCGCCGGGGCATCGAGCGGACCGTGCCCGTCGTCGTCGAGACCCTCACCGGTTGGGCGGCCGACGTGGGTGGCCCGGGCGACCTGCGCCACATCGCCACGCTGGCTGCCAGCGACGACGAGTCCATCGGTGACGCCGTCGCCGAGGCCGTGGGCAAGGTGGGCCGGCGAGGCATCGTCACGACCCAGGAGTCGGACACGCTCGGCCTGTCCGTCGCGGTCGTCGACGGCATCGAGTTCGACCACGGTTACATCTCCGGCTACATGGTGACCGACCGGGAGCGGATGGAGACGGTCTACGACAACCCGCTCATCCTGCTGACGAACAAGAAGATCAGCCAGGTGCAGGAGATCATGCCGACGGTCGAGGCGGCCAAGCGCGCCGACCGGCCACTCGTCGTGCTCGCGGAGGACGTCGACGGGCCGGCGTTGCAGCTGCTCGTCGGCGGCAACATGCACCAGACGATGCGCTCGGTGGTGGTGCGCGCGCCCGGCTTCGGGCACCGGCGCGTGGCCGAGCTGGAAGACCTCGCCATCGCGCTCGGGGGCCAGGTCGTCGCCAAGGACACCGGGCTCGAGCTCTCGGAGGTCGCGCTCGAGCACCTCGGAGGATGTGACCGGATCACCATCACCGAGGAGTCGACGACGATCGTCGGCGGCCACGGCGACCAGACCCAGGTCGAGTCGCGGATCCGCCAGCTCGAGACCCAGTTCGAGCGGGCCCGGATCGAGGCGGACCAGGACAGCCTCCAGCTGCGCATGGCGCGGCTCTCCGGACAGGTGGCCGTCATCCGGGTGGGTGGTGCGACGAGTGTCGAGCTCAAGGAGCGGATGCTGCGAGTCGAGGACTCGCTCGCTGCCACGCGTGCTGCTCTCGAGGAAGGCATCGTTGCCGGCGGAGGGACGGCCCTGACGCAGGCCCACGATGCCGTGTCACGCGTCGAGCTCACGGGTGACGAGGCGGTCGGGCGCGAGGTGGTCCGACGGGCCCTGTCCGAGCCCCTCCGATGGATCGCGATCAACGCCGGCTTCGACGGCGACGAGGTGGTGCACCGGGTCGCGACCCTGCCCGTGGGCCACGGGTTCAACGCCCTCGACGGCGCCTACGGCGACATGTTCGACTTCGGCGTCATGGACCCCCTCAAGGTGACCCGGGCGGCCTTGGAGAGCGCGGCGTCCATCGCAGCGCTGCTCATCACGACGGAGACCGCGATCGTCGAGGAGGTCGACGTCCATCCAGGGGCCATCATGGCTCCGGGCTTCGGTGACCTCGCCGAGGGCATGGTCCGCCCCAGCAACATCTACTGAGGCGTCGAGATGGCGCACGGGTCGTCACTTCTCGTGACCCTCCTGCAGGGCGCGGCCGTTCTTGTACCGGTGGCGCTGCCGCGCCTCGTCTGGTCACGCGTCCAGCAGCGCCGTCTCAGCTTCCTGCTGTTGCAGGGGCCTCACGACGGCGGGCTCTAGCCGACTCATGGCGAAGCCGCCCCCACCCTCGCCGGGTGGGGGCGGCTTCTTCGCACGTCCGGAGCGCTCCGGGGAGGCCCGCCAGCGAGCGGAACGACGTCACCCAGCCTGCTGCTGCTTGCGGGCGCGGACGGCTGCGCACTCCGGGCACCGGCCTCGAAAGAGCATCTCTATCCGCTCGACGACGAACCCTTCGGTGTCGTGCATCGCGTCGGATGGCCAGGGGGTGGGAGCGACCTCCGCGACGTGCGTCCGTGCGCAGTCACGGCAGACCAGCTTCTCGGAGCGAGGCGTCTCGAGCATGGCTCCACGCAACCATCGGGCGCACCGAGCGGCACCATGCCTTCTCAGGTTGAGACGGCTGGTGTCCCGAGGTCTGGGCGCGACCTGTCGATCTGTCTCAATCGCAGACGCCGGCACGAGTCAACGAGCCCGGGGCGCGATGCTGTCTGCCATGGGTGATCGCCTGATGCAGGCTACGCGCGTCGAGGAACGCTCTCCCGAGCACGGGCTCGGCGGCACGTTGAGGACGCCCAGAACCTTCGTGCCTGCGCTGCTCGCCGCGATCGCCTATGTCGACCCCGGCAACTTCGGCGTCAACATCAGCTCGGGCGCCCAGCACGGCTACGCCCTCGTCTGGGTCGTCGTCTTCGCCAGCTGCTCGGCGATGGTCATCCAGTACCTCGCCGCGAAGCTCGGGATGGTCACGGGGATGAGCCTCGCCGAGCACAGCGCCCGTCGATATCCCGGTGTCGGCCGGCTGCTGCTGTGGGCCCAGGCCGAGATCGTCGTCATCATGACCGACCTCGCCGAGATCGTCGGTGGCGCCATCGCGCTCCACCTGCTCTTCGGGCTTCCACTCATGTGGGGGGCCGTCGTCGTCACGCTGTTCAGCTTCGTCGTGCTGTTCCTCAGGGTGCGCGGCCGGAGCCACTTCGAGTCCGTCGTACTCGTCCTGCTCGCGGTCATCATCGGCTCGCTGCTGTGGCAGGTGCTCGTCGCCGACGTCGACCGCGTGCAGCTGCTCCGCTCCGTCGTGCCCAGCCCGCTCCAGTCATCTGCCGCCCTGCTCGCCGTCGGCACCGTCGGTGCCACCGTCATGCCACACGCCCTGCACTTCCACTCGGCCGCCTCGCGCGCGCGGGACGACGCCACGCTGGAGCCGACGCGGCAGAGGAGGATGCGGGCGGGCCGCCAGACAGTGCGCTCCGTCGTCGTCGCCATGACCATCGCCGGCGTGGCCAACATCAGCCTCGTCGTCTTCTCGGCCGCGCTGCCGTCCGAGGCCGGCTCGAGCATAGAAGCGGCGTACACAGCCCTGGGGGCCAACGCCGGCCAGCTGGCTGCGACGATCTTCGCGCTCGCCCTGCTGGCCGCGGGTCTGGCATCAACCCTGGTCGGCGTCCAGACCGGAGATGTCGTCATGCAGGGCTTCGGCCGCCGACCGATCGCGCCCCTGCCTCGCCGCCTGCTCGCCGTCATCCCGGCTCTCGTCATCCTCGGCGTGGGTGTCGAACCAACCGATGCGCTCGTCTGGAGCCAGGTCGTGCTCTCCTTCGCCCTCCCGGGAACGCTCGTGCCATTGCTGCTCTTCACGTGCGACCGCCAGGTCATGGGCGTCCTCGCCAACCACCGCATCACGACCGTCGTGGCATCGCTCATCACCGCCGTCATCGTCGGCCTGTGCGGCTATCTCGTGGCCACCGGACTCTGACTCCTGCCCGAACGCGGTTCGTCTACGGGCAAGGGTCGGCAGGCCTGTTCCGCGGCGCTTTCTCGGCACTAGCGAGCAGGCCGGTCAAGAAGGTGGGATCAACATTGCCTCCGGACACCACCGCCACCGCTCGTCTGGGACAAGCGCCTGACCCCGGTGGCCCGCCCCGGCGACGCCGCGTCCAGCGGGACCCTCACCGGCGCCGCGTCCACCGGCGCCGCGTCCACCGGCGCCGCGTCCACCGGCGCCAGGGTCACCTGACGACCCGTGCTACCTCGGCCGGCACAACCAGGTCTACGCCCCGCCTCGCGAGCTGCTGCAGATCCTGCCCGGCGTCGAGTAGGCCGAGATGCCCCGCTCGAAGGAGACCTCGTTCTGCTGCGGCGCCGGCGGGGCCCGGATGTGGATGGAGGAGAAGCTCGGCACCCGGATCAACACCAACCGCACCGCCGAGGCCCTGGCCACCGGCGCCGACCGGATCGCCGTCGGCTGCCCCTTCTGCAAGGTCATGCTCACCGACGGCGTCAACGCCGCCGTCCAGGACGGCACGAAGGCCGAGGGCGAGGGCGAGGTCGTCGACGTCGCCCAGATGCTCCTAGCGGCCGTCCGCCGCGGCAACGAGGGCGGCGAGCACATCGAGATCAACGCGGAAGGCCCAGGCTCAGGGGCGGAAAAGAGCAGGCCGCAGGGCACGCCGCGAGAGAGCGTGCTTGGCCCAGCGGCAGATGGGCCGAGGTTACGGTTTGGCGGGCGACGTCGGATCTGCCGGCAGGGCGGTGGGGACCGTCGCCGAAGGCTCATTTCACTCGATCCGGCGGTCGGCAGCGGAGACGCCGGTCAGGGCCTCTCGCCTGTACGTGGTTCGGGTATGTGTCGCCGCCACCGCTGACTCCGACGCTTCCTGTGGCAGGGCTGCCCACATCCGTCGCCAGGAGTTGGCGGCGCGCCCGCTCGACAGCGGATCGGATCCGCGCGGCGCTGGCCTGGTGGTTCAGCGGAATGACACGCACCCGAGGCCGGAGCGGCCTGCCCCTCGGCGCTCTGAACGTCGTGTTCCGCCCGGCGGCACGCGGCAATGGAGAGTCGCCCACCCGCGCAGCACGCTGGGCCGCGGGCGCTTGGCACGCGCAGCAGACAACGACAAAAGGTACTGATGAGACGCGAGGGCAGCAGATGGTGGGCACCGTGTCGAGCGGGGCACGGGAGAAGATGGCCGCCCCAGTCGGGATCGCCGCAGTCACTCCCGCGCTCTTGCCGCCCCCTCGCAGCGGCGCTCGGGCAATCCTGCTCGCATCGCTGGCCCTCCTGTCGATGATCTCGCCGTTCGCGACGGACATGTACCTTCCGTCCTTCCCGCGGATCGCCGTCGAGCTGTCGACCGTGCCCTCAGGTGTCCAGCTGACCCTCACGACCTTTCTCGTCGGCGTGGCTCTCGGTCAGCTCTTCTTCGGCCCGTTTTCGGACCGCCGCGGGCGCAAGCGACCCCTGGTCGGGGGTTCCCTGGTGTGCGTGGTCGCCTCCTTCGTGGCGGTCTACGCGCCGTCCATCGAGGTCCTGCTCGCCGCGCGCCTCTTCCAAGGGTTCGGAGGCGCCGCCGGGATCGTGATCGCGCGCGCCATCGTCGCAGACCTGTTCCGCGGGGCGGAGGCGGCGAGCATCTTCAGCGTGCTCGCTGTCCTCGGTGGGCTCGCACCGATCGTGGCCCCGGTCACTGGGGGATTGCTGGCCGGTCCGGTCGGGTGGCGCGGAGTGCTGGGAGTGCTGGCCGGCCTGACGGTCGTCATGAGCCTCGTCGCAGTGTTCGTCGTCCGCGAGACCTCGCCGGCGCAGCGTGGCAACGCGGCATCCTCGGTCACTTCCCATTCGTCATCGTCTGCGGGAGTCGCGAAGAGCCCCAACCTCGGGATGGTGCTACGCCGTCCCGGCTTCGCGGCGTACGCCCTCGTGAAGACGTTCAGCTTCGCCATCCTCATGGGATACATATCGGCGTCGCCCTTCATCTACCAGGACTACGTCGGTGTCGGCGAGCTTGCAGGAGCGGCCCTGTTCGCGCTGAACTCGCTCGCGATGATCGGTGCCAATGCGGTGAACGCGCGACTCGTGCGCACCCGGGGCCCGGCCTACATGCTGCGCGTGGGACTGGTCCTGCTCACGACCGCAGTCGTCGCCCATTCGCTCATTGTGTTCCTGGCGGCGTCGCCGCGGATCCTCGTGCCCGTCTTCGTGCTGCTTGTGGGCAGCATGGGGCTCATCTTCGGCAACTCGATCGGACTTGCGATCGCCCACGTTCGCGATGCGGCCGGGTCCGGATCTGCCGTCATCGGCTTCGGGCAGTTCGTCGCCGGCGCAGCCGTCGCACCCCTGGTCGGGCTCGGGGCGCGAGCCACCCCGGTCCCCATGACCGTGCTGTTCATCGCTGCCACCGGTGCGACGTGGGTGTGTGCCGTCGTGGCGAAACGCGTCGGCGCGCCTGTCGACTGAAGAGCCGGTCCTCGGGGGGCGTTCCACGAGGTGGCACGACCGGCTCGGCAACCTCAGGCGCCTGAGCGATGCTGCTTGGAACGCCGGTGTCGAGCCTGACGCCGGACTGACACCGCTACGAGGAGTTGGCCGATGACCACCACGACTGTGGAACTGACCGAGCAGAGCACCAGCCGCACGGTCGAGACGCCCAGCGGCACGATCCACTACAACGAGGCGGGGGAAGGGCATCCCCTGCTCCTTCTGCACGGCAGCGGTCCGGGTGCCACCGGCTGGAGCAACTTCGGCCCCAACCTGAAGGCGCTGAGCAGGCAGTTCCGGGTCATCGCAGCGGACATGCCGGGCTGGGGCAAGTCCTCGCCCGTCACCTACGAGCGTCGCGACCACGTCGCTGCGGTGCGAGACCTGCTGGATGCGCTTGGCATCGACAAGGCGGCCATCGTCGGCAACTCGATGGGCGGCGCGACGACGTTGAAGTTCTCGGCGGTCCACCCCGAGCGGGTGTCCCACCTGGTGACCATGGGAGCCGGTGCAGGCGGAGCTCGCCTCTTCTCCCCGAGCGACGGCCCATCCGAGGGACTGAAGATCCTCAACCAGGGCTACCTCGAGCCGTCGGTCGAGGTCATGGCGAAGCTGGTCGACATCATGACCTACGACAGCGGTAGCAAGAGCGACGCGCTGGCCAAACAGCGTTACGACAACGCCACCGCCAACCGCGAGCACCTGCAGAACTTTGCCGCGGGGATCGGCAAGCCCCGCCGCGGGACGGCCACCGACGAGGAGCTGGCCAGCATCGCGGCCCCGGCCCTCATCGTCCACGGCCGTGACGACAGGGTCGTCGGCTACGAGCACAGCCTCAAGCTCGTGACAGTCATCCAGAACGCACGGCTCGTGCTGTTCAACCGTTGTGGACACTGGGCCCAGCTCGAGCACGCCGATGAGTTCAACCGGCTCGTGGCCGACTTCGTGGCCAACAACTGACCGGACGACAGTGAGAAGAGGGCAACACCGCGATGAACACCGTGCTCGACCGCGTTGAGGAGCTGGCCGTCTTCTTGCAGGAGCAGGCGGAGGAGGCCGACGACCTGGGTCGCCTGCCCGACGAGACGCGCAAGCGTCTGGAGGACACCGGGGTCATTCGCATGCTGCAGCCCAAGGACTTCGGCGGCCTGGAGAGCTCGCCGGTCGAGTTCTTCGAGACGGTCCTGGCGATCGGATCCCGGCATGGGTCCTCGGGTTGGGTCGCCGGCGTCGTCGGGGTGCACCCGTTCGAGCTCGCGGTCGGCACGAGGGAGATGCAGCAGGAGATCTGGGGCGAGGACCCGGATACGTGGGTGGCTTCGCCCTACGCACCCTTCGGCCGCGCTCGTCCCGTCGACGGGGGCTTCCTCTTCAGCGGACGCTGGCCGTTCTCCTCCGGCACGGACCTGTGCGACTGGGTCGTGCTGGGCGGCATGGTCACCGATCAACAGGGCGAGGTCACCGAGCCCAACCCGGTCAGGCACTTCATCGTGCCGCGCTCCGACTACGGGATCGTCCAGGACTCCTGGCAGGTCGTCGGCCTCCGAGGTACGGGCAGCAAGGACGTCATCATCAAGGATGCGTTCGTCCCCGCCCACCGGGTGATCGACCCCACGGACCTCGAAACGGGCGCCGCAGCGGAACAGGCCGGACGGGCGGACGTGCCCCTCTATCGGATGCCGTTCCACACGATGTTCAGCGGCACGATCGCCTGCGCGACCCTCGCCCTGACGGAGGGTGCGCTCGCGGCTTTCGTCTCGCACAGCCGGTCCCGGGTGAGCCGGGCAGGTCACCAGGTCAGCCAGGACCCGCACCAGCTGGCCGCACTCGGCGGGGCGGCGTCGGACATCCAGGCCAGCCGGGTCCAGTTCCTCTCCGACATGGAGCGGCTCTGGGACCTGGCCCAGCGCAACGTCCCGATCGACGTGGCGGTGCGGGCGGAGGTCAGGAGGAACCAGGTGCGGGCAGTCCGACGCGCCGTGGACGCCGTGGACCGCATCGTGGCCCACGCGGGTGGTCACGCCATGCGTCTGGACAATCCGATCCAGCGGTTCTGGCGCGACGCGCACACCGGGCTGGCCCACGCCTCCAACGTCGCCGACCCCGTCTACGCGGTCTACGGCCTCAACCTGTACGGGCACGACCTGCCCCCGGGTACACGCCTCTGAACGGGGCCGGAACGTCCTGTCGATGGCGGTGAAGAGCTGGCCCGGGCCTCAGGCCCTGTCTCTTATACACATCTGACGCTGCCGACGACGGA